>JBCCLS010000008.1:0-17853 GCA_039026835.1 Bacteroidota bacterium
CCTTCAAAAAAGCGTTCGTGTCGTTAAAAAAAGTCTCTGTGCTTTGCGCAAATCCGAATGTAGTAAAACAGAAAATAACAAACGTGATGATTTTATAGTGCATAATATATTTTTTTCAATTGTAATTTTTAATCTGTAATGCTGGGTAAGTCCACAAAAAAATGGAGAACTTACAAACTTTTCCAAAAAAATTTCTCCACATATCAAATTGGTTTTCAAGCGCGAAACAAGTAGCTATTTTTAAAAAAACCTTACAACTCACAAACAATTTAAATCAGTTCTAAATTAATCAAGTCAATTTAAGTTCTTAACTTTAATAGCGACTGAATGCCCAAATCAACAAATTTCTACAAGTTAGAAATTGGTACAACTAACTAAAACAACCTCATGGAACACATTGTAATTATAGGAAACGGAATCGCTGGAGTCACAGCTGCCAGACATATTCGTAAACTATCCGACAAAAGAATTACTATCATTTCAGCTGAAACCGAGTACTTCTTCTCTCGCACTGCCTTAATGTATATTTACATGGGACACATGAAGTTTGAACACACACAACCGTACGAGAATTGGTTTTGGAAAAAAAATCGAATCGCACTTAAAAAAGGATTTGTCAAACAGGTAAAAGACGCTTCAAAAGAACTCGTTTTTGCCAACGGAGAAACTATGACGTTCGACAAACTCATCATCGCTACAGGTTCTAAACCGAATAAATTTGGCTGGCCAGGACAAGATTTGGACGGTGTAATGGGCATGTATCACAAACAAGATTTGGAAAATTTAGAAAAATATGCACCCAATAATCAAGTATGTAAGCGTGCTGTGATTGTAGGTGGCGGATTGATCGGAATTGAATTGGCAGAAATGTTACAAAGTCGTGACATTCCTGTAACATTCTTAGTTCGTGAAACTAGTTTTTGGAATGGTGTGTTGCCTGCGGGCGAATCTGCCATGATTAATGAACATATTAAAGAACATCATATTGACTTACGCTTAGGCGTGAATTTGCAAGAAATCAAAGCAGACGAACACGGAAAAGTAAAGTCAATCATTATCAAAGAAACCGGAGAAGAAATTGAATGTACCGTTGTGGGACTCACTGCAGGAGTTTCCCCGAATGTAGATTTCTTAAAAGACTCCAACATTGAACTTGGTCGCGGTGTTAAAGTCAATCGTAAATTGGAAACCAATATTCCAAACATTTATGCGATTGGTGATTGTGCCGAACAGCATGAAGCTATTGGAAATCGCAGACCTATTGAAGCAGTTTGGTATACCGGGCGCATGATGGGCGAAACCGTGGCACAAACCATTTGTGGCAATCCAAAAGAATACAAACCTGGACATTGGTTCAATTCAGCAAAGTTTTTAGACATAGAATACCAAACCTATGGCTGGGTTTTTAGTGAACGTGGTCGTCCTGATTATGAACAACATTTTCACTGGAAACATCCTAAAAAACATATATGTATTACCGTTGCATTTCACAAAGACACCAAACTGTTTTTAGGAATCAATACGTTTGGCATTCGCATGCGTCACCACAGTTTTGACAAATGGCTTACTGAAAAACGTTCGGTAGAATACGTATTGACACATTTAGCCGACGCCAATTTTGATCCTGAATTTTATAAGCTACACGAAAAAGATATCGTAGCGCAATTCAATCAAGAGTACAACACACAAATTCAACTAAAAAAGAGAAGCTGGAAACGAATTTTTAGCTACTAATCTAACATCTTAAGAAATTATGAAATTCATTCGAATTGCAGGACTCTATATATTTATTGCTTCCGTAGTGTTGTTTAGCGCAACCGTTTTTATGGGAACCTATACCTTGTCGGAAGCATCTATCAACAAAACATTTGCTGGAAAAAAGGAGCGCGTTATCCAAACGTTTGCAAGCGTTGCCAAAGAAAATGGTGTCTTAGACAAAACCTACAGCAGTCAATTTACATTTATGAACGATGTGGTTGGATTGTTTGACAAACATAACAAACGTGTCTCCGAAGCTGTAGCAGAAGAAACTGGAATCTCCACAGCAGAAACTGACAAAATTATTACGGAAGCTTCCAAAAGTGGAAAAGTAATGTATACCAAAGAATTGTTACAAAATATATTGCCAGAAGCCAAAGTAAATTTACTCGACGGCGCTACCAATTGGATGTACAGTTCAGGAAAAACCTATGATTCAGTAGATGCTTTTAAAAACGATTTGACGAATAAGATAAATGAAATCAATCGAAGTCAGGCAGGAGAATTTTTACTGTACGACAACAAATATTCACGTTTTGACCTTACTGAACGTGCTGCTACAGGAATTATCACCAATAATAAAGCGCTGTTTTTATTCTTAACCTTTGGTTTGGGAATCATTGGATCTCTAATGTTTATCATTTCAGGATTGTTTTTAAAACCAATTCCAGGCATCAAAAACAATGGAATTTATCTCAACAACGCGACCAATCGCGGTTGGGTTGGCATCGTTGTCTTTGGATTTTTAGTAGCATTTTATGTATTACTCTATTTTCATCCGTACATTATTGCCAATTGGACCAACATAGTTGATCCGCTCAAAGGCATTTTTATTGAAAATGGTTCAGCTTCGCAGTGGTTTTTATATGGAATATTGTATTGTGTGTCCATGATTGTCATGGGAATTCGCATGTTTATCAAATACCGTCACAATCAATACCAAGTCGTGAGAACGGCGAGTGTGTTGTTCTTCCAAATCATTTTTGCTTTTTTATTAGTGGAGATTTTACCTTTGTTTGATTTACCAGGCGTTGACTTAAAGAATGCATGGCCATTAGACTATAACTTTTTGACGGATTGGAATGTAAAAAACTATTTAGCGGCTGGACATTTAGGAAAATTCATGTTCTTTTGGGGATTCATCTTATCCATTGTTTTAGTGCCAACCTTGGTCTACTTTTATGGAAAACGTTGGTATTGTTCTTGGGTTTGCGGCTGTGGCGGATTGGCAGAAACACTAGGAGATCCGTATCGTCAATTATCGGATAAGCGTTTGATTGCTTGGAGAATTGAACGTTGGACCATTTATCCTATTCTAGTATTTGCAACCATTATGACTGTTGTTGTGGGATATAATACTTACCATATTGTAGTAACACCAGATTTGCCAAACGATCATACATTTTTAGGCATCAATGCATATGCCATTAACGAGTGGTATGGATTTTTTATCGGATCTATTTTTGCGGGAGTTATCGGAACAGGTTTTTATCCTATTCTAGGAAACAGAAGCTGGTGTCGTTTTGGATGTCCGTTAGCTGCGTATATGGGAATTGTACAACGTTTCAAATCGAAATTCAGGATTACAACCAACGGTGGACAATGTATTTCTTGTGGAAACTGTTCTACCTATTGTGAACAAGGAATTGACGTTCGCGCGTATGCGCAAAAAGGGCAAAACATAGTGCGTTCTTCATGTGTAGGTTGCGGAATTTGTAGTGCAGTGTGCCCAAGAGGTGTTTTAAAATTAGAAAACGGTCCAGATGATGGTGCCACACGTTATGAAGCACCAGAAGTCATCTTAGGAAACAATATCAATCTTTTTGACATTGTCAACGAAAACAATGCTACAGAACTCTACCAAGTCCCAGAAGTACTACTTGAAGGAAAAGTAGATTTATTTGAAATGATGGAAGATGATGATACTGAGTAGCATTCATCCAATACAATTATCTAAACAAATCTTTAAAAAGTTGACAAAGGTTCAACTATCGTGTAAAACATTATAAATAAGCAAAATACCAAATTTCAACTTTCATGCTTTTCACTGTAAGTTTAGGGAAGTTATAAAGACCATTATAAAAACATTTTTTTATAAAGCAACCTAAGCCTAGACAATATGAAACTTCTCCGTATCCTTTTGTTCCTCTGTGTCGTATCTAGCGTAAGCGCACAAAAAAAATATCAAAAAGTATATTATGACAATGGACAGCTGAAAGAAGAAGGTTGGACCAAGGAAGGCATAAAAACCAAATTTTGGAAATTCTATTACGAAAATGGTGCTTTACAAAAACAAGGACGCTACAAAAATGGGAAACCCACAAAATATTGGTACTTTTATCGCCAAGACGGCACAAAAAAAAGTGAAGGTCATTATGTAGATGGACAAAAAGGTAAATGGTGGCTTTTTTATGATCAAAACGAAAGAATAAATCATAAATGCCAGCTAAAAAACAATCAGAAAAATGGCTACTGTTTGCGATATGAAAATGAAGAATTGATCCGTGCCGAAAAATATAGAAATGGAGAAAAAGTTGGTGAATGGACAGATGTTGCAAGTTTTAAACGAGATAACAATATGTGGGATTTGAGATGATTCTCAGGTATTAGGTTTTGGGTCTTAGGTTTTAGTAACTTTAGGCATCAAAATGCCAGTCTGAATATGTTGTACTTAACTCAGCATCTATCAAAAACAAATTAACACAAAAACAAATCAACAAACAAGCGAATCGATCAAATCAACGAATCAACAAAAAACAAAGAGCGAAAGCAACCCAAAACCAAACACCTAATACCCGAAAACCCAACACCCAACAAATGCTCATAAAAGTCATCATTCCTGCGTATAATGAAGGAGATTCTATTGCCAATGTCATTCAGGAAATTCCCAAAAATGTCTCCGAAGTCATTGTCGTGAGTAACAATTCTACCGATGCTACGGAAGCAAATGCAGCAGCAGCAGGTGCCACTGTCTTAAAAGAACCGAGAAAAGGGTACGGATATGCCTGCTTAAAAGGAATGGAATACATTGCAAATCAGCCGGAAAAGCCAAATATTCTTGTATTTTTGGACGGTGATTATTCGGATTATCCTGAAGAATTGACTAAAATTGTGTCTCCAATTGTAGAACAAGACATTGATTTTGTAATTGGTGCGCGCGTGAAATCGCTTCGAGAGCAAGGTTCTATGACGCCACAACAAGTGTTTGGAAATTGGCTGGCTACTTTTTTGATGAAGTTGTTTTTTAGCGCAAAATTTACAGATTTAGGACCTTTTAGAGCCATTAAATACGAAAAGTTACTACATCTGAATATGGAAGATAAAACCTATGGTTGGACCGTAGAGATGCAACTGAAAGCATTAAAGCAAAAATTGACCTATGTAGAAGTTCCTGTGCGATACAAAAAGAGAATTGGTGTCTCAAAAGTTTCAGGAACCGTAAAAGGTACTATATTTGCTGGCGTGAAAATTTTAGGTTGGATTTTTAAATATAGTTTTAAATAGATGGGATTTGATGCAGAATTTTTCAAACTAGCACTATCGTTTGTCGTGATGACAGTATACGGTATCGCATTGATTTTGATCTTACTATACAGCTTGGCACAATTGAACTTATTGATTAATTATTTACGATCAAAAAAGAATCAAGACCACTCACCACGCTTCAATTTGGACAATCCTGATGAAGTTCCGTATGTAACGATTCAACTTCCTGTATACAACGAATTGTACGTAATGGAGCGTTTGTTAGACAATATTGCGCTTCTCGATTATCCAAAAGACAAACTCGAAATCCAAGTCCTAGACGATTCTACCGACGAATCCGTGGAATCCACCGCAAAGAAAATCAAAGAATTACAACAACTCGGACTCGATATTGCGCACATTCGTCGTGAAGACAGAACTGGCTTTAAAGCCGGCGCACTCAAAGAAGGACTGATCGATGCAAAAGGAGAATTCATCGCGATTTTTGATGCAGATTTCCTTCCAAAGAAAGACTGGCTACAACAAACGATTCCATTCTTTAAAGATTCAACAATTGGCGTGGTTCAAACGCGTTGGGGACATATTAACCGCGATTATTCATTGCTCACAAAAATTCAGGCATTCGCGCTTGACGCACATTTTACACTCGAACAAGTAGGACGAAATTCCAAAGGACATTTTATCAACTTCAATGGAACAGCTGGCGTATGGCGTAAAACTTGCATCATTGATGCTGGAAATTGGGAAGGTGATACACTGACCGAAGATTTGGATTTAAGTTACCGCGCACAGTTGAAAAATTGGAAATTTAAATACTTAGAAGACGTTGAAACACCTGCCGAATTGCCTGTAGTAATCAGTGCAGCACGCTCGCAACAGTTCCGCTGGAACAAAGGTGGCGCGGAGAATTTCCGTAAAATGGTTAAACGTGTTATTCTGTGTAAAAATATCTCATTCAAAACCAAAGTACACGGCATTTTACACTTGCTCAATAGTACCATGTTTTTAAATGTATTGATTGTTGGTGTGCTCAGCATTCCGATGTTGTACATCAAAAATACCTACGGACATTTAGAAATTTACTTTACGGTTTCGAGCTTCTTTATTTTAAGTACGGTTATCTTTTTTATCTGTTTTTGGTTTCCATTTAAGCGAGTACAAGGTGGCGGATTTTTAAAATTTATCGAATATATTCAAATGTTTTTCACCTTTTTCTCTGTTGCGATGGGATTCTCAGTGCACAATTCTGTAGCCGTATGGGAAGGACATATAGGAAAGCGCAGTGAATTTGTCCGTACGCCAAAATTCAATATCAAAAGCTTGAAAGATTCGTGGAAGAACAACAAATACATTCGTAAAAAAATATCGAGTAACACTGTCATTGAAGCGTTGCTCATGATCTATTTCTTGTTTGGAATGTACAGTGCGTATCCACTCAATGATTTTGGATTATTTCCTTTTCATTTGATGCTTTTCTTAGGGTTTGCCTTTGTCTTTTTTAACTCGATTCGTTCCAAAGTGTGACCGCTACAACAGCGAAATACCGTAGTTTTTCTATTGTACTCGTACTACTTTGTACCTTTGTGTACTACTATATCGGCTATCCATTAGTACGAACTGACGTAACAATTTTAATCTCGCTCTACGCGATAAGTTTTGCTTGTTTTTTTGGATTGATTCGATTGGAGAAAACTAATTTCTTTCTCCTTGCGGGAATTGCCATTTTGTTCCGATTGGTTTTTGTGGGAAGCATTCCAAATTTATCACAAGACTTTTATCGTTTTATCTGGGACGGACGCATGCTCGTGGAAGGCTGGAATCCGTATTTATACCTTCCAAACGATTTGATGGCTTCTGGGACTGCTCCAATTGCAGATGCGCAAGCGCTTTTCAACGGCATGGGAAATTTGAGCGCGTCGCATTATACCAACTATCCGCCGATCAATCAGTTGTGTTTTGCCATTGCAGGATTGTTTGCCGGAAAAAGTGTGCTGGGTTCAGTAGTTGTCTTGCGAATCTTGATTATTCTAGCTGATATTGGAACCTTATATTTTGGAAAAAAGCTCTTAGAACGATTGGGTATGCCAATTCACCACATTTGGTTGTACATTTTAAATCCGTTTATCATTATGGAACTCACAGGAAATCTACATTTTGAAGGTGTCATGATTTTCTTTCTGGTTTGGAGTTTGTATTTACTTCACAAAGGTTCTTGGATTTGGGCAGCAATTTTGCTGGCATTGTCCGTTTCTGTAAAATTGATTCCTTTAATTTTTCTACCAATATTCTTCCAATGGTTTACCAAACACAAGGCATCTGAACTTTCAAAAACGACATTTCCAACTATCTGGAGAGGAACATTGAAACTATTAGCCTTTTATGGAATTGTCATTGTGACAATTATCTTATTGTTTTTACCATTCTTATCACAACAATTCATTGATAATTACCAACAAACTGTAGAATTGTGGTTTCAAAAATTTGAGTTCAATGCCAGTTTGTACTACATCGCACGTTGGATTGGCTATGAAACCATCGGCTGGAATCTTATCAAAGACATTGGACGCGTAACGCCCATACTTGTATTGTTATTTGTAACTGGCATAAGTCTCTTCAGGAACAACAAAGAGTTCCAAAAAATGCTAACAGCGCTTTTATTTGGACTGTCTTTTTACTTTTTTACAACGACAACGATGCATCCTTGGTACTTAGCTACTTTACTGATGCTGAGCATTTTTACACGATATCGATTTACCATAATTTGGTCATTCATGATAATTTTCAGCTACACAGCCTATCAAAATGAAGGATATGCCGAACAGCTTGGTTTTGTTGCACTAGAATATGTCGCTGTGTACGGATTTTTGGTATATGAAGTATTTTTTCAACACAAAAAACAACCAAAAATTCAAACTCCCTAAAAGCTAACTTCGCGGAGATTCTTCTCAGAAGTAGTAGTTTTTCGGCTTTTTTGTTTATTTTTATGAGTGTAACTAATTTATTGTACCGATTATGAGCATCATACGTTTTTTACCAGTTGTTTTTTTAGCATTATTTTCTACGTCAATAGTTGCACAAGTAAGTGGCGTTGCGAGAGATTTTGAAACTACTACAGAAACATACAATCAAATTCGAAAACTAATCAACGCACGTGAAAAACCTGCATATGAGATTGATTGGTCAAATGCGAAAGGAAGTCCATATTTGTATGAGGAATACAAATTGGCACGTTTTTCTGTTAGCGACAAAAATTATGGTAACATATTGATGCGCTTTAACACGTATACAAACGAAATTGAATTAAAGCCTACCGCTGAAGGAGAAGAAGTTGGTGCATTGATGAAATTGGATGATTCCAAAATTACATTTGGAAATGAAACACTTCAACTCTTTTCATACACTGATGAAGATGGAGATGCACAAAAAGGCTACTTTTTGGTATTAAATACGGCAAAAAACATGCAGTTACTCTTGAGAAAAAAATGTGTATTTTCTCCAAATGAAAAGGCAATGACTGCCAATCAAGCTGACAGAGCGGCTAAGTTTACACAATATGATTATTTCTATATTGTGAAAGATGGAACGCCAGTAGCTGTAAGTCCTAAGAAGAAATCTGTTGTAAATATTTTTCCAGATAAAAAAGACGAAATCAAAACGTTTATCAAATCTGAAAAATTAAAACTTAAGAAGCAACAAGACTTTGCTAAACTTATAGATTATATTGCTACTTTATAATTTTATAAACTGATTATTCTTGCAAAAAAGAACTAGCATATGTGCATGTTTTAATGGAAAACATCAGCTATGGTAGGGCTCGCTGAGGGCATTGTTTTCCGACGTAAGGAGAAGTTTTTGTTAGATCAATCCTAAATCTTTGGCATTAGCAATAAGGTGAATGGCATTGTTTGCTTTGAAGTAAATTTTTAGTTTACTCAGGCGTTTTTCAATGGAACTCAGACTATTGGGCGAAACACTACGTGCCTTTAGGTTTTTGGCAATTTCATCCTGACTCAATCCTTCTGAAAGCAAGCGTAACAATCCGATATCGTAATCATCGATTTCCATATCACTTTTAGGACTCAAGGCATTTTTCACTTGCTCAGAGAAGTATTCTTCTCCTTTAAACACGCGTCTGATAGCGGTTTTAAGTTCTTGCAAACTCTTTCTGCCTTTACAGACGTACGCATCAATTCCGTGTTCGTTTTTCAATCGGCGAACACGTTGCAATTTGTCTTCTACAGAATACACAATCACTTTGATGTTGGGTTGTGCGGCTTTTATGGTAACTATTAACTCTTCACCTGAACTCAGTTGTTGTTCGCGGTGATCTTTCACAAAAGACAAATCGGTAATCAATAATTCATACGGTTTTTCATCTTTTCGTGCTCTTTTCGCTTTCAAATCTGCATCATCGCAGTATTGAACATGATCTATCGTCGCAATTTCCAATTTGGAAAGGACAGTGAGGACACCTGTGTTGATGTCGTCCATATCTTCGGCAATTAAAACTTTTGTAAACATAGGCTACTTTATCATACTGGTACATTTATACTAAACTTACATCCCTTTGAAAGTTCTGTATCAAAAGTAAGTTTTCCTTTAATTGCGCGAATACGGTTTTCCGCATTGCGTAGCCCATTTTTTGAAATTTCTGTTGTAAAGCCTTTCCCATTATCAATGTATTGAATAAACAATTGCTTGTGTTGTTTTTCTATGGAAACCACTACTAGTGAGGCATTGCTGTGTTTTTTCATATTGGTCAAAAACTCCTGTAAAACTCGATACAACGTAATTTTGATATGCTCCGAAATTCCTTTCCAGATATCGGTATCATATCGCTTTAATAAGACATTGACTAAATTTGATTGATACGTTCTGAACAAATTACTCAATTCATCTGCAAATCCTTTGTCGGTATCCACACTCTGAATTTGCTTGGAAATATCACGCGCTTGATTATAAATTGTATCTAGCTTATCGAGTACGACTTCTTTTTCAGGATTGGCTGTTTCGAGCTGCGTCATTAATTCGTACAAATCATTTGCCAATTCATCATGCACTTTGGTAGAAATCCGTGCTTCAGTGACATGTACTGTTTTTACCTTTTCGATTTTATGTTTTCGTTTGATGCGTTGGTAGATGAAATAAGCGATCACAAATGAACTTATTAAAATTAGTAATAAGATTAAATTTTGAACCAATCTATTTGTGGCTTTATTTTCAAGAATTATATTTTCATTTTCCGCTTTAATCCTTTCATTTTCTGACTTATCAAAGTCAAATTTTGTATTCACAAATCGACTTTCTAAGCTATCTTTTTCCCGTCTCACAACTTCTTCTAAAACAAGATATTTAGCTATATTTTCTTTACTATTATTAATCATTATTAACTTGTGATATGCTTCATACAGAGACTTTTTGTTGTCTAATATATTAGCTTGTTCTATCACTTTTTCTAAATAAGAGACTGCTTTTGTTTCATCTCTATTCGAGTATAATTCAGCCAGTTTCATATTAATAGAAATTAAGCCAGAAGTATTATCCTCCTTTTTATAAAAATATAAGGAGTTTTTAAGAAGTGAATCTGAACGTTCATTAAAACCACTTTTGAGGAATAATGTATGCGCTAAATTTCCATTTACACGAACTCTAGCACCTTTAGATAACTTTCCTAAATTCAAACTATTATTCAATAGGTTCTCATAGATATCACTAGCTAAAGTATAATTACCTTTCGCTTTTAATATATTTGCTTTGGTATCATAAAAAGAAATTACATTACTATGCCCTATAGTTTTGATTGAGATGGAATCATTAGCTAACGCTAACGCTTGATTAATTCTTTTTTCGGCAGTTGGCAGATCACCTCGTTCTTTTGCCGCTACTGCAATAGTATAATAAAATTTACTCGTAGTTCTAGCATTAGATGTATTTTCAATATATTTTAAGCCTTGGATAGAATAAAATTGACTCATCCCAAAATTTCCCTGTTTTTTTTCAATATTTGCAATATCTAATAAGTTATATGATACTTTGAGACTATCATCTATTTGGAGATAATAATTTTTTGAATCCATTAAATTTCTTTTTGCTAAATTCAAACTATCTATTCTCCGATAATGCCATCCTTTTTTATACAATGCTTTAGCCATGCTCAGAGTATCTCTTGTTTTCTTTGATAAAGCAAAAAACTTATTTATGTAATGAAATGAAGAATCAACATTCTTATTTTTCTTGAAATAAATAGCAAGTTTGTTGTAAGCCTCCTTTTCAGATGTAACATCATGTTCGTCTTTTGCAATTTCAAGCATTTTTCTCGTGTAATAAATTGCACTGTCCTGCTTTCCCGCATCTGATTTATGATACGAAATACTATCATAAAATGTAATCTTATAAATGTTTTTTGGGTTGTTATTATTCTCTTTCTTGCATGAAGAGTAAATTAATAGCAATAAAACAAAAAAGAAGGATGATTTTGGTAGTAGTTTCATCCTTCTAAAATAGTAAAAATTTAATTACAGTAAAATATCACCCTCCTTTAGAGGTTTCTTCGTCTCCACCTTCTCGCATTTCATCATCATCACCCTCCGTGGCTTGGTGTTCAAATTGGATGTCATCTTCGGCAATTGAGTTTGGCGTACAAGAAAATAATGCGCAATTGAGGAAAACCGTAAGTATTATTAAGCTGAATTTTTTCATTTTGTTAGAGTTTAAAAATTGGACATGAGTGTTGCCGTCCGAGAAGTACTCAGCGTAGTCAAGGGTTAGCAACACAGCGAAATAGAAATGGCGCCGATTTCTTGTGTTTTTCTTTGGAAGTGAAGAGACAATTGCAAACAAAACAGCTACTTCCAGAAGCATTTTTATTGCTTATCATCTCTAGGGTAAGCTGAATAAATACAGGAGATCAAGTTGATTTAGATTTCAGCTTTTAGAAATATTTCTGTAACAAAGAAACAGAGGATTTGAAGGAATAAATGGAAAGTTTAGGGAAGAGTTTTGGAAAGTTTGTAGAAATTAGTTTCCCGCTTTTTGGTTGAATTTTTAAATGATTTTACAATAAAAATAGAAACCTAAAACCAAGTGTAATGCATAGAGATTTAGTATTATTCGCTTTTAAAAAAGCAAAAAAAGAGGTACAGGAAGCCACAGGAGTCACCATGTCCGTTACTGGACTTTCAAAGAAAATTTCAGATTATTTGATGGACGAGTATCACTTCCAATACCATGAGAAGAGTCTGCGGAATAAGTATAATATTGCCGTAAAAGAAGAAATGGTAGAACTGAAAAGTTCCGTCGCAAATTATTTGTGTCGCTATTTAGGATATGAAAATTATGCCGATTTTATTTTGGAAAAGGATAAAGAAACCAACCCGGTAATAACTGCAGAAGCCGAAGTTGTGGAAACCACTAAAATTAGAAGAGAACCTTCAATGGGAGAAAAGTTGAAAATTATAATTCAGAAAAATAAAGTCACACTGATTTTTTGATGAGTGTCATCAGGAATACATCACAATTTATATGTTATCAGTAAACAATATATTGAATAGGTTTTGAGGGAATATTGGGTAGTATGCTCCTAAAAACAAAAAACCTCCCAAAATGAGAGGTTTATATTTGATGTGTAGTAAGTTTTACAGATGCTTTAAGTTAATGACTTCCTGTGCAGTGAGATTGCGCCAGTGTCCTCTTGGCAAATCTTTCTTAGTCAATCCTGCAAATACGACACGATCTAAACGTGCGACTGTATAGGATAAATGTTCAAAAACTGCTTTGACCAATCCATTGCTGCCTGTACTTGCTTTAATACCCACTTCGCGCTTTGATGCACCTTGAATCCAAGAAATTTCATCTACTTCATGCTTTACACCACGAATATTGAGTCCATCTTTAATTTTATTAAAGTCTGCCTGACTCAAATTTCGATCCAATTCTACATGGTAAATTTTACGTACTTTTTGATGTGGATCTGTTAACTTTCTCGACAATTCACCATCGTTGGTAAATAACAACAATCCTGTGGTTTGTCGCTCCAATCGACCTACAGGAACTACACGTGCAGTAGTAGCATTTGCCACCAAATCCATCACGGTTTTACGACCTTTTTCATCTTTAGTCGTTACTAAAAATCCTTTGGGTTTGTTTAATAATATGTAGGTTGGAGTCTCAGGATTGATGATGCGTCCATCGAAACGTACTTCGTCAGTTAACTTGACTTTGTAACCCATTTCTGTGACTACTTTTCCGTTAACTGTAACGCTTCCGATAGAAATGTGCATGTCTGCTTCGCGTCGAGAGCAAATCCCTGAATTTGAAATATATTTATTTAAGCGAATCTCATTTGGATTGCTTGAAGAAGTGCGTTGTGGCGTTGTTTTCTTTTTATAATTTGGCTTTTGTTTGTCAAAAGACTTCTTTCCCTGATACGATTTTTTCCCACCTGATGAAGCCTTGCTCTTGCCTTGTCGTTCTTTTGCCATTGTTTTAAGCGCTAAAATTTTTGCAAAGATACTTTTTAATTGCTCATAACCGAATCTTCATTCAATTATTCGCTTTGGCACAGTAAAACAAATAATTCATAATCAACAAGTTCCTTTTTTTAAAAAAATAAAACTATGTCATGAAATATGTCAACTGGTAATTTAGAGAATATTGAGGATTGAATTTACTGGTATTGCTTAGTACCTCCAATGCGATTAGCTATTAGTTGAATTGTACGCCAACACTCGGACAAAGATGATGAGTCACCTCTTACACATGTTACCAACTCAGAAGGTTCCTGCACCCCATATCCATTATCAGTAAACTGTTGCACTTCTGAAGTAAATATTACATCTGATCCATCAACCCAAGCTGTAATCCTGATATTATTTCTTGTGTTTGTTGTTATGGAGTTTCCCGTATTTTCAACAACATCAAATCCCATTCTGCGAAGTCCATTGGGTAGCGAACTAAACATCACAGCAGCATTTGATACTTTGATCATAGATGAGTTTGCGTCTGGTTGATTTGACCAATTGTCTATTTGATCCGTATTTGGTTCCGCAATTTGTATGTCAGGCTCTTGTATTGGTGTGTCTATGTTGGTATTTGTATCTGTGTTTGTATCAGTACTTGTAACTTGTTTTGAGCCACAACACGAAAAACTAATTAATCCCCAAATAACAATTATAAAAAAGCTTTGAATCCTCATACTACTGTATCGTTTTAATTTTTATAGACTTAGTTCTTGCTAAAGCTACAATAAAGTCATTGAAAGTCAAAAGCCATTTTTGAAGTAGCAAAAGTCATTCGTCTTTACTTTGAAAAAATCTGCAAAACTAATCTTCAATCTTAATGGTGCTTTGGCGTTCTCTGTTCACAGTCAATTGCGTCACATCTGGGCGTGAATAATGTCCGACAGCATCAAAGTTTTGTCGTTCTTCTAGGATGCGATTAAAGTCAAGTGTGGCTACAATAATGCCTTCTTCATGCAATACTGGCGGAACTAACCATTCGCCATCTGGACTTGCAATACACGATCCTCCATTTGCCAATTCGTCTGGGACGTTTTTTAGGATTTCATCTACGTTCGGAATGTTGTTTGGAATATCGATCTTTCGCATCAAACTAGAAACAGAAATCACATACGAGCGTGATTCTCGTGCAATAAATCGGGTAATATCTTTGGTATTGACTTCACTTCCTGGCCAGACTGCAATGTGTACATTTTCGCCCATTCCATAGAGTGCTGCACGCGGCAAAGGCATCCAATTTTCCCAACAATTGAGTCCTCCAACTGTAAAATCTTTTAACGGATGTACTTTCAATCCATTGCCATCGCCACTCGCCCACGTCAAACGTTCTTCGTAGGTTGGCATGAGTTTTCTATGCATTGATTCAATGCTTCCTTCTGGATTTATGTAGGCCAACGAGCAGTAAATACTATGTCCGCCACGATCTGCTGCCCGCTCCATCAAACCTAAATAAATTGCCATTTTATGTTCTTTTGCTAAGGCACAAATTTCATCCAAATCGCCTTTTTCAACCTGCACAGAATTTTGCACATAATGACTGTGAATTTCTTTTTGAATTGTCGAATTAAACGCAGCTCCATTCGTATTTGCTACCCAAAACGGATAGCCTGGCAACAAGGCTTCACCAAAAACGATGAGTTCACAATGTTGCTGACTTGCTGCTAAAATTTGCTGTTTTATTTTGTCCAACGTTTTGGTTTTATCTAACCAAACAGGTGCTATTTGCGCAAGTGCGACTTTTAATTCGTGGGAAGGTGACATAGTTTTATGTTTTGAATTTATGTATCTGTCGATAAAAAATAAAGAACCTTAAAGTCATTTATCTTTATCACAAAACACGTGTAATTTTATCCAAAATTGCATCAATATTTAAAAGCGGAATGCTGAAAACGCCTGAAACTATAATAAATTTTAAGATGTTGTGAAGTAAAAGATAGTGCGATTTGGTTTTGGATCTGTACAAAATCAACACAGAAATTAGTAATAGTACAATGCTCGCATAAAAATAATAACGCATATAACTAATATCGTATTGAGAAAGTAGAAAAATAGTCACTAACACCGCAATAAGTGCTGCAAAAGTAATGAGTGCTTTGGAAACTTTTTCACCATACATAACAGGAATGGTTTTGTAATCTTGTGCCAAATCGCCTTTGATATTTTCCAAATCTTTGATGAATTCGCGAATTAAGATCAATAGAAATAAAAAAGTAGCGTGTACAAAGATGACACTGCTCAAGTTTCTATAATAAATAAATACCGCAAAAAATGGTGTAATAGCCAACATAGCAGACGTTAAATTGCCGAAAAGCGGAATTTTTTTCATTTTATGTGAATAAAACCAAATTCCAAAAATATACCCTGCAAAGAAGATAAATGCCCCAAAAGACACAACACTTGCAATGGCAACGCATATAAAGTTTAAAACAAAATATACGTTAAGTTTTGTGCGCTGACTTACCAAACGATCTAACATGGTTTTTTTAGGTCGATTGATCAAATCTTTTTCGGCATCGTAGAAATTATTGATGATGTATCCAGCGGCAATTGCCACAGCAGAGGCTAGAATTAATGCACGCAAATGTACATCGAGCAGCATGTCCATAAAACCTTCATTAGGAGCCAGAATAAATTTTGCTGCCAAATACTGCGCAATCACTATAACGAGTATATTATAGCCTCGTACAACCGAAAATAAGCTGAAGAGTTTGTAGTAAAATAGCTTGCGCTTTCTAGATAACATGGGTGACCAAACTTTAGAAGTTGTATACTACCTCAAGTTTGTAATCTTTTAGTGTTTCTTTTGTTTTTTCAATATTTTGAGTAAATCCAAGAATGTATCCGCCGCCGCCAGATCCACAAAGTTTTAAGTAGTAATCGTTGGTGTCAATTCCTTGCTTCCATAGTGAATGAAATTGCTGAGGAATCATAGGCTTGAAGTTATTGAAAACTACTTTCGATAACGATTTTAAGTTTCCAAATAACGATTTGATGTCTCCTTTCAAGAAATCTTCTACACACGAATCTGTGTGTTTAATGAATTGATCTTTCAGCATTTTACGGAAACCTTCTTGCTTCATGTTTTCCATAAAAATATTGACCATCGGAGCCGTTTCTCCGATAATTCCACTATCCAATAAAAATACCGCACCAGTCCCTACTTCATTCTGAGAAGGAATTCCCGTAGGTTCAATATTGTCTTTCGAGTTGATTAAGATTGGAATGCTTAAATAACTATTCAATGGATCTAAACCTGAACTTTTTCCGTGAAAAAAGGATTCCATCGCGCCAAAAATTTCTTTTAACTTTAAAAGCTTCTCTCTAGTTAAGTTTTCTAAAACGGTAATTTTATCATATGCGTATTTGTCGTAGATAGAAGCCACCAAAGCGCCTGAACTTCCTACGCCATATCCTTGCGGAATAGACGAATCAAAATACATTCCTTTGTCCAAGTCGTTTTTTAGTGCTGCAATATCAAATTGTACCAATTCCGCATCTAATGCTTGCAAATGATTGGCAAAACCTTGTAAACTCTCGTTAGAATCTTTCGCTTCTGCTGAAGAATTCTCGTCAATTTTTAAAGCACCTTTGTAAAAATTATAGGGAATGGATAAACCTTTAGAATCTTTGATGATTCCGTATTCACCGAAGAGTAATATTTTTGAGTAGAAAAGAGGACCTTTCATTTGTAAGTTTTTATTTTCTAGATATGTCAAATGAAATTCGCTTTTATTACTTGATTTACTTTTACTAATTCAACTTTATAAGCTTATTTCATTATATGTCAATTTGTAGCTAATTATACTGTAAAATTACAACTTTTTTGCTCCAAAACCTATTTTGTCACAAATGTGCTGTTCATTTTGGCAAAATTTTAATAGTTCTTTTTGTATGAAAGAATAAACGATATCTTTTTCATTTTCAGGATATAACACATGTACATTGGCACCAGCATCCAAGGTAAAGCACACATGTGACCCAGAAGTTTCACGAAATTTCCAAATTCTATTGATAATTTCCAGCGTATTTGGCTTCATTAAAATAAAATACGGTGCCGATGTCATCATCATGGCATGCAAGGTTAATGCTTCAC
>JBCCLS010000009.1:0-17254 GCA_039026835.1 Bacteroidota bacterium
AAAAAGACAAGAATCTATATTGTTTTGGAGTGGATTCTTTATTGGTCGTGGAATGACAACATAATAAAGAAAACCGCTAAATTGAATAACAATTCAGCGGTTTTACATTTTTTATTGTTGAGATCCCATTCTACAGCGGGATTAGTTCAACTTACAACTTACACTACGTCTTTCCGACTTGTATAAGTTGGGTTTCACTAATTTTTAAATTCTTCAAGGACTGCTTTGTTCGGCAATTCTGTAAAGCCCATATTGAATAAAGTGAATCCGTAGATATCCGCATATTGCTCAATGGTTTTTGAGATAGGTGTTCCTGCGCCATGTCCCGCATCAGTTTCTATACGAATTAACGTTGGATTACTTCCTGCCTGTTTTGCTTGTAATTCTGCGGCAAATTTGAAACTGTGCGCTGGCACTACACGATCGTCATGATCGCCCGTAGTCACCATAGTTGCCGGATATTCTACACCTGCTTTTACATTGTGTACAGGTGAGTAGCCTTTTAAGTATTCAAACATTTCTTTACTGTCATCTGCGGTTCCGTAATCATATGCCCATCCTGCGCCCGCAGTAAATTTGTGATAGCGCAACATGTCTAATACACCTACAGCTGGCAACGCCACTTTAAATAATTCTGGACGTTGTGTCATGGTCGCTCCCACCAACAATCCGCCATTAGAGCCTCCGCGAATCGCTAAATAGTCACTTGAAGTATATTTTTCCGCGATTAAATATTCCGCCGCAGCGATAAAATCGTCAAAAACATTTTGCTTCTGCATTTTTGTTCCTGCTTTGTGCCATTCTTTTCCGTACTCGCCACCACCACGAAGGTTTGCGACTGCGTAAATACCACCTTGTTCCATCCAAATAACATTAGCCGTACTGAATGAAGGTCGTAAAGGAATATTAAATCCTCCGTAACCGTATAAAATGGTTGGGTTTTTTCCGTCCATTTTGATGCCTTTCTTATGTGTAATGATCATAGGAACTTTGGTTCCGTCTTTGGATGTGTAGAATATTTGAGTGCTTTCGTACTGGTCTGGATCAAAATCAATTCCTGGCTTCCTATACACTTTAGTTTCCCCATTTTTTGGATCGTACGTATAGGTAGTCCCTGGTGTTTTATAGTTGGAGAATGTGTAGTATAAGATTTCATCATCTTTTTCTCCACCAAATCCACCTGCGCTTCCAACGCCTGGCAGTTGTACTTCACGAACGAGTTTTCCATCATAATCATACTGTAAAACTTTTGATACAGCATCTACAATATATTGTGCAAAGAAATAGCCAGAACCTCTTGAAATGCTTAATACATTTTCGGTTTCTGGAATAAAATCTACCCAGTTTTCTGGTGCAGGATTGGACGCATCCACCGTAACAATTCTTTGGTTGGGTGCGTTCATGTTTGTCATAATGTATAGTTTAGAACCTACATTTTCTACCACATACGAATCTGTATCAGTGTTCCCTAAAATAGTTACAATCTCACTATCAGGTTTTGTTAAATCTTTCATTAGCAACTTTGTCCCTGAAGTAGACACTCTTGGGTAAATAAACAAATAGTTTCCGTCCTCAGTCACGCCACCACTTACATAACGATGTTTTTCTTCTGGTGTTGCTCCATAGATAACTTGATCATCTTTTTGAGAAGTTCCTAGTTTGTGGTAATAAAGTTTGTGCTGATCTGTTTTGGCAGAAAGTTCACTTCCTTCGGGTTTGTCGTAGCTAGAATAGTAAAAACCATCGTTATCTTTCCAAGAAATACCTGAAAATTTGATGTCTACCAAAGTATCTTCTATAATTTCTTTAGAAGCAGCATCCATGACAATTACTTTTCGCCAATCGCTCCCACCTTCTGAAATGGAATATGCAAGTGTTTTTTTGTCATCAGAGAAACTCAATCCGCCACCAAGCGAAACAGTTCCATCTTCTGAAAATGTATTTGGATCTAAGAATACTTCTGCTTCTTCATCTCCTTTTTGACGATAGATAACCGATTGGTTTTGCAATCCATCATTTTTTGAAAAATACGTGTATTCGCCTCTTTTTGTTGGGGCACTGATACGCTCATAATTCACTAATTTTGTGTATCTTTTTTTAAGTGCTTCGCGAAATGGAATTTGGTCTAAGTAGCCAAATGTAGTTTTGTTTTGCTCTTTTACCCAAGCTTCCGTTTCTTTTGAACGATCGTCTTCAAGCCAACGATATGGGTCTTTTACTTCTGTATCAAAATACGAGTCTACAACTTCTTTTTGTTCTGTTTCAGGATATGTCACAGGTATCGGTTTTTTTTCTGGGGCTTTCTCGCAAGAGAAGACTAACAATGCGAGACAGCTAATTTTAAACAAGTGTTTCATTTAGGTGGTATTTAGTTTTGTGTGTTTGTTACAATCGACAAATTTTAGTGGTAACACAGCAAATTGTACACACAAATATTGGTTTCTTTCAAATTTAGGATAAAAAAAACCACTTTAGTCTATCTAAGGTGGTTTTTAACAAAATGCTAAGATTTTTTTATGGTTTTCAAGTGCTCCTGTTATGGAAGTGCTTTGTGTACTTTTTTATCTATAGTGTTGCGACAAAGTCCGCAAAGACTTCTTTGTGTTTTTCTAAATCTAAATTTGGAGAAACTGCCACGCGTGCAATATAATCTTTGTCACTTTCTTTGGTAGTACCTTGTGTTGAGGTAGCCGGAATTGTCCAGTAACAACCTTTCAACTGTCCGTAGCTCACGCAGTGCTTGCTTTCATTTGGAATTTCAGTAATCATCATTTGGATGAGTCTGTGATTCAATTTTCGTTTGTAGGCTTCTCTCTCTTCTTCCGTGTCTCCTTTGGTGGGGAGATTTAACGAAAATACAGAGGGCGTAAATCCTTCTGCGGCCAAGGTTTCCGAAACAAAATTAATTTTTGCCGTCGGCAATACATCTTGAATAAAATTCACAAAGTCACGCGTATTTTTATAAGCGCCTGCAATGCGTTGATTCATAGATGGCAATTGCTGTGCTAAAATTTCATACTGCAATGCGGTTGCTTCGTTATCGCACAGTAGCAAGTGTTTTTCTATCTTTTCTAAAAGTGCAGCTGCTTTCGTATTTCCTACACAATATCCAGCTGTACACAAACCGCCACTTGCAAATTTAGAGCCGCTAGAATAGGAAATCGCCGGAATTGTAGACAGTGTTTTGCCTTCACCCAAAAAGTGCATATTTGGACAAAACGTTTGATCTAAAATAAATACAGGCGTTACAGCAGTTGTACCGTTTGTAGTGTATCTTTTTTTGCTTAATGTTGCTTTTAATTGTTCCAAATCAGGAACTTCTACGCGTGGGTTTGTTGGAATTTCCGCAATGATATACGGAACGGCGTCCTCATGCGCAATTTGATCTAAAACAGTGTTTAAACTACTTACCATATCGTGATCTCGATCTACTAATAAATCAACCACAGAAACATTGTCAATACAAGCAGCTACGCGTCTTGCCTGATCGTTGGTTCCGCCATAACAATTGGTAGGCACCAAAAATTTGATGTCTTTTCCAGGATGTTCTTGCAGTGCAGCGTCTATCAATCCCATCATAATCGCATATTGAATGGACAATCCGCTAGAACCTACCAATACTTTTGAATCTACCGCCGTGACTTCTTGAATGGTATTGGTGACCAACATTTTATGAGCTGCTGAGTTCGTTACATGTTCTGCTACAGGCGTACCTACGAGTTCTTGCAAAGCAGTCAAACTATTGGCTGGCGTCATTGCAACAGTTTCACGTCTGCGGACATGTTGTATCTCGGAAATATAGCTGCTGTCTTGTGCATTGTTGGCAATCAGCACACTTCCCAACGTTGGGTGAACGTTGATGATAAAGTCTATATGTGCTGTAAAATGTACTTTTTGTAGTTCGTTTTGTTGCGCTACAAATATAGTACTTCCATTGAATTCAGGAATATCTGTAATGGTTGCAACTTTTCTAAGCTCAAATTGGTAACTGTATACATTTTTCAATGTTGCTGCATTAAAACAGTCGGGCAATTCATCAACATACACAATTTGTGTCTTTTGGTTTGACAACAAGTTTTTTCTTAAAATTGCCATCACAGGAATGGTGTTCGATTGAAAACTGATAACGTGTTCGGGTTTCAAATCGTTCAGTTTGGCAATGGCCCATTCCAACATAGTTGATAATGGATGTCCTAAGCGAATGTAGTCGTATGCCGTTGGCAATGCGTTGAGTGTGTCTTCCGAAAAATTATTTTCCAAATACAGTTGTTCAAGATGTTCTAAGAATTCAACTTTGGCTAATTTTTCATTATAAATATCAAGTCGATGTGTCGTTAAGTGTGTCCAATCGGAAGGTAAATTGGCCAAACTATTTTTTATATATGCGAGCGTTTTATGGCTATTCATTCAGTTATTCTTCTTTTAATAACGCGTAAATATACGCGAATTAGATTTTTTTAAGACGCTATGAGTCGTTTAAAAATAAGAATACTTTCTAAAAAAAGTGTTAAACTCAAGCGTATCAAATTTTTATCGTTTTTCACCTTTTTTTGTGAGCTCTTTTCTTGTGATCAGATACTGATGCTGCAAACGTATTTTGCTATATTTTTACGAAAAACATCCATTTTTGACGGAAATGAATTTTCTTTGCAAAAAATTATGTTAACTAATCGCTTTTAAAATCGGAATCCTGTGAAAAAAATTTATCATTTAGGCACCTGTAACACGTGTCAGCGCATCCTAAAAGAAGTACAACCGTCAGAAGATGTAGTATTACAAGACATCAAAGAAGAAGCGATGACAGCCGCACAATTGGAAGAAATGCACGCGCTTTCGGGAAGTTACGAAGCATTATTTAGCAAACGTGCACGCTTGTACAGAGAGAAAGATTTAAAAAATAAGAATTTGACGGAAGCAGATTTCAAGAACTACATTTTAGAACACTATACATTTTTGAAACGTCCTGTAATGTTGGTCAATGATCAAATTTTCATTGGAAATACAGCAAAAACAGTCGCTGCAGCTAAAGAAGCACTTTCCTAATGTTATCTAAAAAAGCGTTTGCCTTTGTAGCAGCCTTTATGGTGCAAGTGTTTTATGGAGTAACCTTTACCTTTGCTTCTGATGTCATCAAAGGTGGCTACATTCAACCGTTTGGTTTTATTTTGTTGCGTGTCGCTGGCGCAGGATTGCTCTTTTGGCTATTTAGCTTTTTAGGTCCCAAAGAAAAGATTGATCGCAAAGATTACAAAACCTTCTTTTTAGGAGCTGTGTTTGGCATTGCCATCAACATGTTGTGCTTTTTCAAAGGGTTTGAATATACGACTCCGATTCACGCTTCGGTGATTATGGTAGTGGTCCCAATTATTGTATTGATTTTATCAGCGGTATTTCTAAAAGAAAAAGTCATTCCTACCAAAATCATTGGTATCATTTTAGGACTTTCAGGCGCGGTTGTGCTGAGTATGTATGGAAAAGCTACAGCAGATTCTACCAATATTCCGCTGGGAAATTTGCTGGTATTTATCAACGCGGTTTCCTATAGTATTTACATCATCATCATTAAAAAATTAACATACAAATACCATCCGATGACCTTTATCAAGTGGTTGTTTTTGTTTGGAACGTTCTTGGTACTGCCTTTCGGATTTTCACAACTAAGTGCGGTAGACTGGACTTCATTTTCTCCGTACATATTTTTTGAAACGGCTTTTGTCATTGTAGGAGCTACTTTTGCGACGTATTTACTAAATCCACTGGCTTTGCGTGAATTAAAAGCATCCACCGTAACTACTTTTTTATATCTTCAACCTGTAATTGCAGGAATTTTTGCCGTTATTGTAGGCAGTGATTCACTGGATTGGGTTAAAATTGTCGCTGCAATTTTAATTTTTGCTGGTGTTTATCTGGTTACCCTAAATAGAAACAAAACCCGTAGATGAGGTACGCATCGCCTATTTTTTATACCAATATCAACGATATTCCTTCAGAATATTGGGAACAGTTAGGTTGCGGAACAAATACCTATTACACACCTGAATTTTTACGCGCATACGAACTCGCCAACAGCGATATTGTGTTTCAGTATATTGTAATTGTGAACAATGAGCAGGAAGCTGTTGCGTTTGCTTCTACACAAACCGTAACAATTCCCATAGAAACCATCACACAGAATATTAAAATTTCAGAACGACTTAAGCGAATTGTGAATGGTTTGTTTTGTAACAGTTCGCCTAAAATCATGTTTTGTGGAAATGTTTTTTTAAGTGGTGAATACGGTACTTTTATCAAAGAAGGTGAAGATATAAATGCACTGTTTCATAAATTAGTAGCAGCGCTAAAAGTGGTGATGAAGAAAACCAAAAAGTTGCACGCTGTTTTTGTGAAGGATTTTAAAGAAACGTCCTTAAAATTAACAGACAAATTGCAAGAATACGGTTATGCACCTATGAAGGTGGAGCCGAATATGATTATTACGCTACAACCCGAGTGGACTTCTTTTGATCACTACAAAGAGGCGCTCAAATCAAAATACCGTGTCAAAGCCAACAAAGCAGATAGCAAAAGTAAATCGCTCATTGCCAAAGAATTCACGTATCAAGAAATTGACTACTACAGCGAAGAGTTGCAAGCATTGTATGAAAACACCATTGCAAATGCTAATTTTAATGCCCAAGTACTGGATTTGAACACCTATATTTTACTTAAAAAAACCTACGGTGATCAGTTTATTGTGAAAGGGTATTTTTTAGAACATACACTCGTGGGATTTTTGTCTGCGATGCGAAACGGACACAATTTAGACGCTCATTTTATTGGTTTAAATTACGCGTTGAACCGAGACTACGCGATTTATCCAAGAATCTTGAACGACTATGTACGTTTGGGGATTCTATTCGGTGCAAAACGCATCAATTTGGGCAGAACAGCTTCTGAAATCAAAAGTACACTTGGTGCCAAACCACAAGATTTAACCTGTTATATTCGTCATAAACGACCTTTCATCAACAGTTTGATGAAACCTTTTATCAAAAACATCAAGATCAAATCGTTTAAGCAGCATCAACCTTTTAAACAAAAAAGTGAAACTGTCTAAAAAGTAAAGATTTCGTCAAACCAAACTCAGAATGACGTTTCCATTAACTTTTAGACAGTCTCTTATAAATCAAATGATATAATCTGTATTCACAAAATTAGAAGCTCTGGTTTTTAACAATTCTATCAAAATAGCATTGTTATGCTCATTATCTTTAGAAGCTACAAAAGTTCGGATAGAGAAGGAGCGCAACGCATCGTGTACGCTTAACGTAGCAACAGCAGAATCTTTTCGTCCTGTAAACGGATAGACATCAGGTCCGCGCTGACACGAACTGTTTAAGTTAACACGACACACCAAGTTTGCCAACGTATCAATGAGTGGCGCTAAGGTATGCACATCGTTTCCAAACAGACTGACTTGTTGCCCGTAATTTGACTCCGCCATATCGTCCAATGGTTGCTGAATGTCAGCAAAGGAAATCACAGGAATTACTGGACCAAATTGCTCTTCTTCATACACGCGCATGTCTTTTGAAACTGGATATAAAACCGCAGGAAAAATATAATTATCTGTTGTTTTTCCACCTTTTTCATTGATAACTTTTGCCCCTTTTGCCAACGCATCATCAATCAATTCTTGAATGTACGCTGGCTTGTCTGGTTCAGGAAGCGGCGTTAATTTTACACCTTCATCCCAAGGATTTCCAAACTTTAGCGCATCTAGTTTTTCTGAGAATCTTCGGTTAAATTCCTCAATAATATCTTCATGTACATACAACACTTTCAATGCAGTACAGCGTTGTCCGTTAAACGAAGTAGTTCCGGCAATGCATTCGTTAATTGCCAACTCTAAATCTGCATCTTTTAATACAATAGCTGGATTTTTAGCTTCCAATCCTAAGACCATTCGCAAGCGATTACTTTTTGGATGTACACTTTGCAGTGCATTTGCTGATTTGCTGTTTCCAATCAACGCTAATACGTCTACACGACCGTCTTTCATAATAGGAGAAGCCACCACTCTTCCGCGTCCGTAAATGATGTTGACGACTCCTTTTGGAAAACTATTTTGGAAGGCTTCTAAAAGTGGAGACAATAATAAAACACCAAATTTTGCTGGTTTAAAAATAGTGGTATTTCCCATGATTATTGCGGGAATGAGCAGCGCAAATGTTTCATTGAGTGGATAATTATACGGACCTAAACACAATACAACGCCCAAAGGTCCACGACGAATGTGCGCATGTACGCCGCCGTGCTTTTGAAATTTGGCACTATCGCGATCCATCTGTGTATAATCTTCAATGGTGTCATAAATGTACTCAACGGTTCTGTCAAATTCTTTTTCAGAATCTGCCAAGTTTTTACCAATCTCCCACATCAATAATTTGACCACTTCATCGCGCTTGGTTTTCATTTGTTCCACAAACTTTTTCATGCATTCAATGCGATCAACCACTTTCATAGTTGGCCACAATCCTTGCCCTTTATCATACGCAGCAATGGCTGAGTTTAAAGCTTCAAAGGCTTCGGTTTCTCCCAATGTAGGAATGGTGCCTAAGAGCGTTTTTTGATAGGTTTCAGTTGAGGAAATCGTTGAGTAGACTTCAGAAGTGGCGCCTGTCCACTTTTTCAGTTCACCATCTACAAGATACGTGTCTTGCGTAATAGTATCTTTAATTTGATACTTTTCAGGAATGTTCATAGCTAGCTTTTTTTATTTTCTTTTTCAAACTTAAATTTACTCCAAAAAAATGTAATTAGACTCATAAAGTTGATTTAATGATCTGAATTACAGATTTTTGAGTTTATTTTTCACTTTTTACTAGTGTTTTGTGATATTTTGGCAGGCAGCAATGATGGTTAGCGATTATGGTGTGTAAGGTGTTTTTGTAATCGCAAAGGTGTGATCAAACTAAAAACTGAAATAAGTCAGGTTTGTCGTTTAAATAGTCGCCATAAAAGTTACGCAATTTCATCTTGGTAATCAAGGCATCTAAATCATTTGCATTTTTTAATTCCAAACCAACTACGGCTGCACCGTTTTCTCTGTTGGTTTTTTTGGTGTATTCAAAGTGGGTAATGTCATCTGTTGGACCTAAAATTTCAGCCACAAACTCACGCAAAGCACCTGCGCGCTGCGGAAATTTGATGATGAAATAGTGTTTTAGGTTTGCATGGAGCAATGCACGTTCTTTGATCTCCGCTGTTCGGGTAATATCGTTGTTACTTCCGCTGACCACACAGACTATATTTTTACCTTTTATTTCATTTTGATATTGCGATAATGCGCTTATACTTAAAGCTCCTGCAGGCTCGACAACAATGGCTTGTCGATTGTATAAATCTAATATGGTCTGACACACTTCGCCTTCATCAACGGTGATCATTTGGTGTAAATTTTCTTTGCAAATGGCAAAATTTAAGTCGCCCACACGTTTGACTGCTGCGCCATCGACAAAGTTTTCAATCTTTTTTAAGGTCGTGTTTCTGTCTTTTTCGATAGAAGTTGACATGGAAGGTGCGCCTTTGGGCTCCACACCAATAATTTTTGTAGCAGGAGACACTATTTTGAATACGGAAGATAATCCCGCAGACAATCCGCCGCCACCAACTGGAACAAATACATAGTCGATTGGAGCTTCAAGTTGATTCAGAATTTCTAAGCCAATAGTGGCTTGTCCTTCGATAACTTTTTCATCATTAAACGGATGAATAAACGTTTTGTTGAACTGTTCGCATTGTTTTTTGGCTGCCAGAGATGCATCGTCAAATGTATCGCCTGTTAATACTACGTCTACATATTCTTTTCCAAACATTTTAACTTGCTCAATTTTCTGTTTTGGAGTCGGTGTTGGCATAAAAATCGTGCCTTTTATTTGTAATAATTTACACGATAACGCCACACCTTGTGCATGATTTCCAGCACTGGCACAGACAATTTCATTTTCGATTTGCGTGGCTGTCAAGGAAGCCATTTTGTTATACGCACCACGAATTTTATACGAACGCACTTGTTGCAAATCTTCCCTTTTGAAATGGATTGTACAATTGTATTGTTTGGAATAGTAATCATTGTAACTCAAAGGTGTCACCGAGGCAATACCCTTAAGTGTTGTAGCTGCTTTTTTAACGGCTGCTAACGAAGGCGCGTATGTTGTAGTAGTTGGCAAAATGTATTCTTCTTTATTAGTTTCAAAGCTGTTCTCGATACTATTTTGTCTGTTTCGACTGCGCTCAACATGACAAAATCACTCGAACTGACGTTTATTCATTTTTGAATCTATAAGCGTCACTTCAAATGTCTCGAGCTGATCTCAAGATGTATCGAGAAGTACTTTGATTATATGAATGTAGTATTGAGATTTTAGTATTGAATAATGAGTTTCGTAACTTAAATATTCTAGCGAACTTGCCTCAATTCTCAATACTAATCTCTCAAATCTCTATACAGTTACAGGTTTTTCTTTTTTAACATTTGTTTTAATCGTCTTCATGGCCGTCATCGCAGCTCGAAGACGTTTTCCAACAGCTTCAATTGGATGATTGCGAATAGCGTCATTCACTTTAATTAAATCCAAGTTGTCCACTGCATTTGATTTTGAAAATGATTTTCCAATCACAGACGTATCTACCGTTTTCATAAAGTCTTTTAATAGTGGTTTTGCAGCATGATCAAATAAATAACAACCATATTCTGCCGTATCCGAAATGACTCGATTCATTTCAAAGAGTTTTTTTCTCGCAATCGTATTGGCGATCAATGGCAATTCGTGTAACGATTCGTAGTAGGCAGAATCTTCAATGATTCCTGCATTGACCATCGTTTCAAACGCCAATTCTACACCCGATTTTACAAAAGCTACCAACAATATACCGTGATCAAAATATTCTTGTTCTGAAATATGATCTGTTGTCAAGGTTGTTTTTTCAAAGGCAGTTTCGCCCGTAGCTTCACGCCATTTTAATAGGTTTTTATCGTCATTCGCCCAATCTTCCATCATCGTTGCTGAGAAATGTCCCGAAATAATATCGTCCATGTGTTTCTCAAACAATGGTTTTAAAATACCTTTCAATTGTTCCGACAATTCAAAGGCTTTGATTTTCGCAGGATTTGACAAACGATCCATCATATTAGTAATTCCGCCGTGTTTCAAGGCTTCCGTAATGGTTTCCCAACCCAATTGAATCAATTTTGCAGCATAATTGGCATCAATTCCTTCTGCGACCATTTTATCAAACGCTAAAATAGAACCTGTTTGCAAGACACCACACAAAATGGTTTGCTCGCCCATTAAGTCACTTTTTACTTCCGCAATAAATGACGAAGCCAATACGCCTGCTCTGTGTCCACCAGTCGCTACGGCATAGGCTTTGGCTTGTTCCCAACCTTTGTTTTCCGGATCATTTTCTGGATGCACCGCAATTAATGTTGGTACTCCAAATCCACGTTTGTATTCTTCGCGAACTTCCGTTCCTGGACATTTTGGTGCGACCATAATAACCGTGATATCTTTTCGAATTTTAGTGCCTTCTTCCACAATGTTAAAACCGTGCGAATAACTCAATGTAGCGCCTTTTTTCATCAAAGGCATGACTTTCTTTACAACGTTGGTATGCTGCTTGTCTGGCGTAAGATTTAAAACTAAATCTGCCGTTGGAATGAGTTGTTTGTAGGTTCCTATTTTGAATCCGTGCGAAGTTGCATTTAGGTATGAATTGCGTTCTTCGTCAATCGCTGCTTGACGTAAGGCATAGGAAATATCCAAACCAGAATCACGCATATTGAGTCCTTGGTTGAGTCCTTGTGCGCCGCAACCGACAATGACTATTTTTTTGTCTTTTAGTGCTTTTACACCAGCCCCAAATTCGGAAGCATCCATAAATCTACACTTCCCTAGCTGTGCTAGTTGTTCTCGTAATGGTAATGTGTTAAAGTAATTTGACATGGTTTTTTGTTTTTTGAGAGTCTGGAATCTAGATGTTAGAGACTAGACTTTTTTATTTTTTAGTTAATTTTTTACTCTTAATTTTTTAATTCTGTCTTGATTTTTGGCTCTAGATTCTTGACTCTTTCTCCAAATTTTCATTCGAATGCGTCTAACATCTAGGCTCTAAAATCTAGTATATTACTTAATGATTAATCGCTTTCAATATGTTGGATATTTTCATTTCTTCTTTGGAAACGGCAATACGTCCCGAACGTGTGAATTGCATAATGCCAAAAACACTGAGTTCTCTGTATAGCAATTCAATTTCTTCTTTGCGCCCTGATTTTTCAATGACGAAAAATTGTTTGTTTACTGTGACGATTCGTGCATTGCTATCTTTAATGATATTTTGAATTTGACGTTCTTCAAACAGCAAGTCTGATTTCATTTTGAAAATGCACGATTCCTGATAAATGATTTCTTCTTCTGTGTGATAATACGCTTTGATGACTTCTACTTGCTTTTCAATTTGACCAATGATTTTTTTCATTTGTTCTTCGGTCAAACGTACAACGAGTGTCCATTTGGAAACGTGTTCTATTTCAGAAACAGACGAGTTGATACTTTCAATATTGATATGCCTTCGTTGAAAAATTGCAGAGATTCTGTTCAACAATCCAATGTTATTTTCGGTGTATACCGAAACGGTAAATAGTTTGCTTTCTGATTCCATATTTTTAAAAGATGTTAGCATCTAGATATTAGAACTTAGACTTTTTTTGAGTATCAAAAATCATTGTTTTTCAAAACGTCCATTCGAGTAGGTTTAACCGAACTATTCAGCGAAACTTACGTACTGTTCTTTTTCTATAATTCCTCTTTTGTTTTAATTATATTAACTCAATCTTATGTCTGAAACCGATGCTCCTGATGGAATCATTGGAAATACATTGTCTTCTTTTTCTACACACACTTCCAAGAAGTAGGCTTCTTTACTTTGCATCATTTCCGCAACTGCTTCCGCTAATTCTTCTCGTTTGGTTACGCGTCTTGCCTGTAAATGATATCCTTTGGCAATTGCTACAAAATCTGGATTTGTGAGTTCGGTAGATGCATATCGCTTGTCAAAAAACAGTTGCTGCCACTGACGTACCATTCCCAAGAAATCATTATTCAATACCACAATTTTTACCGCAGTTCGTTGCTGAAAGATGGTTCCTAATTCTTGAATGGTCATTTGGTAACCGCCGTCACCACACACACAAACAACTTCGCGTTCTGGTGCAGCCATTTTTGCTCCAATCGCGGCTGGTAAGCCAAATCCCATTGTTCCCAATCCTCCAGAAGTGATATTACTTTTAGTCTGATTGAAGTTGGCATAACGACACGCAATCATTTGATGTTGTCCTACATCCGACACAATGGCTGCGTCGCCTTTGGTTTGTATGTTGATTTCTTTGAGCACTTCGCCCATGGTCAATCCTTCTTTGGTAGGATACAAATCATTTTTGATGACTTTTTCATATTCAATCGCGTACAATTCATCAAATTTTTGACGCCATTTGGTATGAGAATTGGTGTTGAGGAAGGGTAAAATAGCTGCCAGACTCGCTTTAGCATCGCCCAAAACCGCAATATCAGTTTTTACGTTTTTGTCTACTTCAGCAGGATCAATTTCAAAGTGAATGATTTTGGCTTGTTTGGCATAGGTTGCTAAATTTCCTGTCACCCGATCATCGAAACGCATTCCAATCGCAATTAAGACATCACATTCGTTGGTAAGTACATTTGGCGCGTAGTTTCCGTGCATTCCTACCATGCCTACGTTTAACGGATGTTCTGTTGGAATGGCAGAAACACCCATAATGGTCCATGCGGCAGGCAATCCTGCTTTTTCTATAACGTTTTTAAATTCTTGTTCAGCTTCGCCCAAAATGACACCTTGTCCCCAAACAACAAGAGGTTTTTTTGCGTTGTTGATTAATTCTGCAGCAGCTTTTAATGAGATTTCGTCTGTTTCTGGCACTGCTTTGTAACTGCGAATTCCAGTGCACTTTTCGTAAGCAAAATCAAATTCTTCAAATTGTGCATTCTTTGTGATGTCAATCAAAACAGGACCTGGGCGACCACTTTTGGCAATATAAAAGGCTTTAGCGATGACTTCTGGAATTTCAGAAGCTTCTGTGATTTGATGATTCCATTTGGTAATTGGTGTAGAAATTCCCACAATATCTGTTTCCTGAAACGCATCACTTCCTAACAAATGCGAAGCTACTTGTCCTGTAATACAGACCATTGGGGTAGAATCAATTTGTGCATCCGCAATTCCTGTGATGAGGTTGGTAGCGCCTGGACCCGAAGTGGCAATGGCTACACCGACTTCGCCAGAAATTCGTGCGTATCCTTGTGCCGCATGTGTAGCGCCTTGTTCGTGGCGCGTTAATACATGATGTATTTGATCTTGATATTTGTATAATTCGTCATATACTGGCATAATAGCGCCGCCAGGATATCCGTATAATACGTTTACACCTTCGGCTAACAAACAACGAACGATGGCCTCACTTCCTGTAAGCCGTTCAGTTTTTGGAAGTACTTCTCGTGTTTTTTGTATTGTTTTTGTTTCCATAAGTAATTTTTTTCAATGCTTCATCAACTTTCAGCTTCCTGCATTTGTTTTGACGTTGCGCAACGATCATTTGAGAATAGTACGTCAAGATTCTCACTTTCGTGGGAATAATGAGTTCTTAGAACTCATCCGTAACGCAACCCATAGATGCAGATGAAACTGTTTTTGCGTATTTGTATAATACACCGCGTTCAAATTTGAGTTCGGGTGCCTTCCATGCTTTCCTACGTTGTTGTAGTTCGTGTTCAGATACTTCTAGTTGTATGGTGTTTGTTTCTGCGTCAATGGTGATGATGTCTCCATCTTTTACCAAAGCAATGGTGCCGCCATCTTGTGCTTCCGGTGTGATGTGTCCGACGACAAAACCGTGCGTTCCTCCTGAAAAGCGTCCGTCAGTAATAAGTGCTACATCTTTTCCCAAACCTGCGCCCATAATGGCTGCTGTTGGTTTGAGCATTTCTGGCATTCCCGGTCCGCCTTTGGGACCTTCGTAGCGGATGACAACGACGTCTCCTTTTGCTACTTTTCCATCGCGGATGCCGTCATTGGCTGCATATTCGCCTTCAAATACTTTGGCTTTTCCAGAGAATTTTAATCCTTCTTTTCCTGTAATTTTGGCCACACTTCCTTCGCTTGCCAAGTTTCCATATAGCATGCGTAAGTGTCCTGATATTTTGATCGGATTTTCTACAGGTTTGATGACATCTTGTCCTTCGGTCAGGTCTGCTACTTCGAGTAAATTTTCAGCAATGGTTTTTCCCGTCACGGTTAAACAATCGCCGTGTAATAATCCCTTTTTGAGTAGATATTTTAATACTGCTGGAATTCCGCCCACAGCGTGCACATCTTCCATGAGGTATTTTCCGCTTGGTTTTAAATCGGCTAGGAATGGTGTGGTGTCACTTATGTGTTGAAAATCTTTGAGTGTAAATTCAATCTGGGCAGCTCTGGCAATCGCTAAGAAGTGCAATACTGCATTGGTTGATCCGCCTAAAATTGTCACCAAACGCACCGCATTTTCCAGCGATTTACGTGTAATGATATCTGACGGTTTGATGTCTTTTTCTAGTAATACACGAATGGCTTCTCCTGCGGCCACAGATTCTTCTTTTTTAGCATCGCTTAATGCAGGATTTGACGAGTTGAACGGCAGTGCCATTCCCAACGCTTCTATGGCAGATGCCATGGTGTTTGCCGTGTACATTCCGCCACAAGCTCCTGCGCCAGGACAGGCTTTTTCTACGATACTTTGGTATTCTGTTTCGTCCATGGTTCCCGCAACTTTGCTTCCCCACGCTTCAAAGGCAGACACGACATCGAGTTTTTTTCCGTTATGACAACCTGAATCGATGGTTCCGCCATAGACTAAAATACTTGGGCGATTTAAACGAATCATTGCCATTAAGGCACCAGGCATATTTTTGTCGCAACCTACAACAGTAATCAATCCGTCATAACTCATGGCTTGCACTACCGTTTCCATAGAATCGGCAATGATATCACGAGAAGGTAAAGAATACCGCATTCCTGGTGTTCCCATAGAGATTCCATCACTTACACCGATTGTGTTAAAGATTAAACCTACCACGTCTTCATTTTGGGTTCCTTGTTTTGCTAGTTTTGCCAAATCGTTCAAATGCATGTTACATGGATTGCCTTCGTAGCCTGTACTGGCAATTCCTACGATTGGTTTGAAAAAGTCTTCTTTGGTAAGTCCAATCGCGTGCAGCATGGCTTGCGCTGCGGGTTGCGTAGGATCTTGTGTGACTGTTTTGCTATATTTGTTGAGGTTGTTCATGATTAAATTGCTTCTGATAGTTTTTTGGAGCGTTCCCAGAGTACTTCTTGCTTGTACAGTTGCATGAGTTTGTAACCGAGAGACGCTTCCCACGAAAGTGGAAATACATAGTCATCTAACGACACCAATCCCACAACTTCTGCTGCTGTTCCTGTAAAGAAAGCGCTGTCTGCTTGTTTGAGTTCGGGTAATGTGAATTGTTTTTCTTCAACCGAAATTCCTTCTTCTTGGCAAAGCTCAATAATGGTTGATCGCGTAATACCTGGCATAATGTGTCCGCGTTTTGGTGTGTAGAGTTTGCCATCTTTTTCCATGAATACATTGGCGCCTGAGCATTCTGCTACATTTCCGTTCATGTCTAAGAGCAACGCTTCGTCATAGCCAGCATTTTTTGCTTCGTTTGTCGATAAGATGGAGTTGGTATAGTGTCCCGTAATTTTTGCTTCTACAAAACACGATTTTGGATTTGGACGTTCAAAGCGAGAGGTTTTTACGCGTAAGAGTTTGTCGCCCATATATTTTCCCCATTCCCAACATTGGATTGTTAGTACAGATTCGTCTGAGGTTAACAGACTCATGTTTGCTCCGGTGGTGAGTATGGGACGAATGTATGCGTCTTCCAGTTTGTTTTTTTCTAAGAGTTTGTATGTGATTTCTACCAATTCTTCTACAGAATGGTTGCATGGAATTCCCATGACTTTGGCTCCATATAACAGTCGCTCGTAGTGTTCGTGTGCTTTAAAGATTTTTGCGCCCAATTGTGTGTTGTACGATCGGATGCCTTCAAACACGCCATTTCCATAGTGTAATGTTTGACTGTACAAGTTTGCAGACGCAGTTTCTGGATGTAAAAATGCG
>JBCCLS010000010.1:0-16382 GCA_039026835.1 Bacteroidota bacterium
CACAAAACAAAAATCATAAAAAAATAAATGTAAAATCATTAGCGCTTCACAAGCATTCTATTAGTAAATTTGACAATCAGTTACAGGGAAATAAAAGGAGGCGTTTCTTGAAAAACGTGCAACTGAATCCGTAAATGTTTCAACACATGTCATTTTACATGTGACGGAACGCAACCAACAAAATAGTGATAACAACAAAAATTACCTTTAAAACCAACGTATGTAATGGCAATAAGTTTGTTTTTTTATGTACGAACATTACTGAATCAAATTGATACTAATTGTAGAAATTTCCGCACTTGGGAAACGATAGGAATGCATTGGATCAATACTAATGCCTGCTTTGTCGATAGCATCTAAAAATATGTCTAACTCTACAATATACTGATCGGAAAAACCATGTGTCACATCATATGCCGTACACGGTGTTTTGCCTAAATTCAACGCTACAGTATTGGGCACTACAGTGTGCAATTCAATAAAAAGTAATCCGTGTGTAGAAATATACGGTTTCCACTTTTGAAAATGCTCTATCAAACTTTGCGCTACATCAGCGTTGTGCAAATGTTTCCCTCGATGCGAAAAAGCACCAGTCGATAAAAAGTTTCCTGTATATGTTCCCGTAGGCGTATTAAAAGGTCGATTGTGATCTAAAAAGGACCGCACATTAAGCAATTCTTCCAACTTCACATTGTACAAATCTTGCAGTTTTTGATCAATCTCAGCAGGATTGCCAATATCGCCCCAAACTACTTCTGCCCATACATTGGCACGCTCTAAATTTCGCTTGGTACTTAGCAAAGCTTCCTTATTGTAATCAGCTCCAATTAGGATAAGTTTGTTGGTACTTAAATCTTCTTTGCGCTGAGTTTTATTCCAAATCAAATCAAAAATATGCTCTAACAACGCACCATTGCCACAACCCACATCAATAATTCCTTTCGGCTGCTGCTCCAAAGGTTTATTAAAAATATCAATCAATACAGCATCAAACTTGTTAAAATAAGTTGCATGCGAGCCGCCGCTTCCCCACACATTAATACCGCGAAATACATGCTGTTCATTGCCCAAATGATCTTGCTGAAAAAATGGTAAAAAATCACCTGTCAAATAGGTTTCCTTGTGTCGCATAATGGGAATATAGGAAGTGGTCACACCGTAGGCATAACTTTTTGCAAACAAAAATGAACCTTTGGTCGTGAGTGCTTCGCCGTCGTGCAATTCCAACAATTGTAGTATTTTTAGCAATGATGCATCTTCCAAAAAAGTAGTCGTTTCTATATTTTCTAAGTCAGCATGATAGCCTAAATATACCAATAAAGGCGCTATCAAAACACCTTCCAAATGCAAGGCAACTTCGTGTTGATAATATACATCTGCTTCAAAAGCCATTTTTGTGATGGACCAGTAATTGGCGAAGGAAACTAAGGTATCAATGTCAACTAATGGAAACTGATATGGCGCTTTCAACAGTTCATAATAATACTCAAAAAGCGTATTAAAATTGACATAATGTGCTATATGGCGTTGAAAATGAGTAAACTTTGATGTAGTTTCAATACGAATATTATGGGTAGTTGCTGAATATTTTAAAATGCCTTGCGAAGCCAAACTTCGCAATGAAACATTCAAATAGCCTGCGTGAAATTGTGGAAATTTTTTGGTAATAGTTTCTAAAGTAGTCGTAGCATTCGTTGCTAAAAAATCAAACACACCGTAACGTTCCATTACAGCAACAGAAGCTGTAATGGCAATTCCATCTTGATGTTTAAATAATAATGATCGAAAGGTGCGTCTCTGTTCTCTGGTTAAGCTCATATCTTAAAGATACATAATTTCCAAAAGCAGCAGTGTTGAAGAATCGTTAAAAGAACGTAAATTTCAAACAGCTGCCGCTTTTGTACAAACTATTATCGTATCGGACATGCGCCAAGGTTGCTATCACAAGCTGGGAATACCGAAGTTGCTCCTTTATCACCTTTACAACAAATAAATAAATACGATTGTGTAACGCATATCGCCACTGTGGCAATGGTAACACAGACAAAAGAAGGTGGAACTCCACCAACAATTTGTGCTTGCTCGTCCAATTTTGAAATTGTCTTTTTACGTAAAGACAAACTCTTTAGTGATTTTTTCTTCATGACAGTACAATGTATTAAAATGAAATATTACATCGGACATGCCGCAAGTCTGCTGTTACAAGCAGGAAATACAGTTTCTGGAGTTGGTTCTTGTTGGCAATCGGTAAAAAGCCAGGAAAGCCACGTATTTCCAATTCCGCCTTTAATGTTTTCTGCTTTCTCTAATCTGGAAATAGTGCTTTTGTGCAATGCTAAATTTTGTAAAGATTTTTTATTCATGATTTTTCTATTTTTTGTTCGATGCAAAGATGCATCCGTCAAAAAAGTTGAGGTAGCGGGAAATAACGGAATTGGTAACAGGAAAAAGACGGGATTAAATTCCCTTTGGAATAGCGTTAATTAACTTTTTGGTGTACGAAGATTTCGGATGAGCGTAAATAGCATCTGCATCGCCCAATTCTTCAATCTGTCCCGCATTCATCACTAACAACTGATCAGAAATATACTTTACCACAGCCAAATCATGCGAAATAAAAATATAGGTAAAACCAAAATTATCTTTCAACTCATTCAATAAATTCAGCACTTGTGCCTGTACGGAAATATCCAAAGCAGAAACCGATTCGTCACAAATAATCAACTTAGGTTGTAATGCAATGGTGCGGGCAATTCCAATACGTTGCCGCTGTCCGCCCGAAAACTCATGTGGATAGCGTCCATAATACGAAGCATCCAACCCAACACGTTCTAGTAGCGAAATCACTTTTTCCTTTCGCTCTTTATCATTGGCATACAAACCGTGGACTTTCATGGGCTCCAAAATAGCATTCCCAACAGGAATTCTTGGGTTTAAGGAAGCAAACGGATCTTGAAAAATAATTTGAATCTCTTTGCGCAAACTGCGAATCTCATTAGCAGACAATTTGGTAATATCTTGTCCTTTATATAAAATTTCACCTTCAGTTGCTGTATGTAATTGTAAAATGGTATTGCCCAAAGTTGATTTTCCACAACCAGATTCTCCTACCAAACCCAGTGTTTCGCCCTCGTATAACGAAAAGCTTACGTCGTTTACGGCTTTCACTTCCGTAGATTTGCCAAAAATGCTTGCCTTGCTAAAGAAGGATTTGGATACGTTTTTCACCTCCAATAAAGGCGCTTTCGCGTATATAGTCTCGTGTTGCCGTTTTCGCGCTTCCGCAGAAACAACTTCGTTAGAAACTGTACCTGCCAAAACATCTTGAATGGTTGGCAATTTCTTCAATCGAACGTCCAATGAAGGTTTTGATTGCAACAACGCTTTGGTATACTCGTGTGAAGGATGTTTAAAAAGTTCCGCAGTGGCGCCTTTTTCTACAATATCACCTTTATACATCACTACAATTCTATCGGCAATTTCACTCACCAAAGACAAATCGTGTGAAATAAACACAATGCCCATTTCTGTTTCTTGCTGTAACTCTTTCAACAACAAAATAATCTCCTTCTGAACCGTTACATCCAATGCAGTCGTAGGTTCATCAGCAATCAGTAATTTAGGTTTACAAGCAATGGCCATGGCAATCATAACGCGCTGTTTCTGTCCGCCACTCAATTGGTGTGGATACGAACGATACATTTGATCAACGCGAGGCAACTTCACCTTTTCAAACAGTGACAATACAGTCGTTTTGACTTCCTTTTTAGTGCAAAATTTATGCTGTAATAACACTTCTTCCACCTGTTTTCCACAAGTCATAGACGGATTTAACGAACTCATCGGCTCTTGAAAAATCATAGAAATTTCATTCCCGCGTAAGCGCTGAAAATCTCGATTAGAAAGTGAAACTAAATTCTGCTCATCATATATAATTTTTCCCGTAATTGTGACATTTTTTTGCGGAAGTAAGCCCAAGATAGCCAAGGAAGAAACCGATTTTCCACTACCAGATTCACCCACAATTCCCAAAATTTCATTCGAAGAAACCGAATACGAAATTCCGTGAATCACTTCAGTATCTCTAAAGGCAATGGTAAGGTCTTGAATATCTAACAGCGTGTGCATCATTCAAAAGTAAAAAAATAGAATTTTACGAAAAAGATAACTTGCAAAATAACTTTTAAAAATAAATCTAACGCTGTTTTATTCGTAAAAAAAGTAAGGTTTTAGCGTAGACATTTCGTGTAGGAAAACATGATTTGTAGGAATTTCTTAAAATTACGTGTAATTCATCGAAAAATTATGTAAAAACTTAAAATATTTGCAAAAAATTAACATTTTGCCGCCGAATTAATGAAAAAAAGTCAACAAACAATCACAAAAAATGCAGATAATGTATTGAAACACACCTAATTCTATACGTATCTAGTAGACTTATAACCATTAATTAATTATTAACCTAATAACAACCGTAATTAACACATGAAGAACAATTACCTATCGCTAGGTGTACTAGCTCTCGGGATGTTCTTTGCGCAATCAACTTTTGCACAAACCAATGCAGAAAAGCAAAGAATTATTCAGACGTACGACCAAGGAAAGCTTAAAGCTCTTGAAGTTTCAATAGAAAACAGAGTAAAAGCAGAGAAAGAAGAAGCGTACCAAATTGCTGCACAACGTGGCTGGGATGTAAAAATCGAAACGCAAGACGGACGACTTCTAGAACTACAAAAAGTAGTAGATGGAAAACCTATTTATTACACTACATTCAACGTAGACGCTGCAAGGTCTACACGAACAAACCACTTAAATGCCGGAGGTTCTCTTGGATTGAACCTTATGGGACAAAATATGACTGCCTTTGTATGGGACGGTGGTATTGCAAGAGCTTCTCACCAAGAATATGACGGCGCAGGTGGAACCAACCGATTTTCAGCAGCAGATTCGGGATCACTCAACTTTCACGCAGCACACGTAACAGGAACCATTATCGCTTCTGGAGTTGTAGCAGATGCAAAAGGAATGGCACCACATGCAAGAGCTATTGGATACGACTGGAATAGTGACAAATCGGAAGCAACTTCTGAAGCATCAGGTGGAATGCTTGTATCAAATCACTCCTATGGATTTAGAGGTGACTTAGTTCCTGACTATTACTTTGGAGCGTACATTACTGAATCCAGAGACTGGGATGAAATTATGTTCAATGCACCAAACTATTTGATGATCGTAGCTGCTGGAAATGATGGAAATCAAAACTCCTATAATGGAAGTCCATTAGCAGGAAACAGCTCTTACGACAAATTAACAGGACATTCTACGTCAAAAAATAACTTAGTAGTTGCCAATGCACAAGATGCCAATGTAGACGCAAGCGGAAACTTAATTTCAGTAACGATCAACAGTGGTAGTAGTGAAGGACCAACAGACGATTATCGTATCAAACCAGACATTACAGGAAACGGTACAGGACTCTATTCTACATACCACAATAGCAATACAGCGTACAACTCTATTTCAGGAACATCAATGGCATCTCCAAATGTTTCAGGATCTGTATTATTATTACAACAACATTACAATGCTACCAATGGTTCATTTGCAAGAGCCGCTACCATGAAAGGATTGGTATTGCACACTGCTGACGATGCAGGGCCAAACGGACCAGATGCTGCATATGGTTGGGGATTAATGAACGCAAAGCGTGCTGCAGAAACTATTACGAATGATGGAAGTGCTTCTAGAATTGAGCAACTCACCTTAACTTCTGGTCAGTCCTACTCAATTACAGTAGATTCTGATGGCGTAAGTCCATTATTAGCATCGATCTCTTGGACAGACCGTGCAGGAACAGCAACCACAGCAACCAATTCATCTACGCCAGTCTTAGTAAATGATTTAGATATTAGAGTAACTAAAGGAGGAGCAACTTTCAGTCCTTGGAGATTAACAGGTGTAACCACCAATGGAACAGGTGACAACGTTGTAGATCCGTATGAAAGAGTAGATGTTTCTGGAGCTTCAGGAACATATACAATTACAGTGACACACAAAGGTTCCTTAGTAGGCGGAAGTCAAAACTTCTCTTTAATCGTAACAGGATTATCTGGTGGAGTGATTATAGATCCTCCAACATTTTGCTCAACTGCAATTGATACTTTCCCATACAGTGAAGGATTTGAATCAGGTGACGGTTGGACACAAGTTGGTGGCGATAATGGTGATTGGTACCGTACAAGTGGAAGCACACCTTCTTCTGGAACTGGACCAACAGCAGCTGCAGAAGGTTCTAGCTACTTATTCTTAGAAGCTTCTACAAACGGAAGTCCAGGACAAATTGGAAACAATGGTACTGCCATTTTAGAAAGTGATTGCTTTAACTTAGCAGGACTAACTTCCGCTACATTTAGCTTTAAAAATCACATGTATGGAACCGCAGTAGGTTCAATAACTGTACAAGCGTCTACAGATGGTGTTTCTTGGGCCGACTTATGGACGGATTCAGGAGACAAAGGAAATCAGTGGAATGATGTTTCTGTAAATCTAAATGCGTATGTAGGACAAGAAATAAAACTACGAATTGTAGGAACTACGGGTAGTGGCTGGTCTAGTGATATTGCAATTGATGATTTAGCGGTAACTTCTGGCGGTGGCGGTTCAGGTCCATCAGGTTGTACAGGAGGAATTACAGCATTCCCATACAGTGAAAGTTTTGAAAATACATTTGGTGCTTGGGCGCAGTCTTCTGCAGACGACATTAACTGGTCAGTTACTTCTGGTGGAACGCCTTCTAGCAACACAGGACCAAGTTCAGCAACCGCAGGAACGTACTACATTTTCGTAGAAGCGTCTGGAAACGGTACAGGATATCCAAACAAACAAGCGATCTTAAATTCTCCATGTTTTGACTTAAGCGGTGAATCGCAAGCTACCTTTAGCTTTAGCTATCACATGTATGGAGCAGCAGATATGGGAAGCATTGCTTTAGAAGCGAGTGACGATAATGGTGCTACGTGGACTTCTCTATGGAGTGAAACTGGAAACAAAGGAAACGCTTGGCAAACGGCAAGTGTAGACTTAGCTGCGTATGTTGGTGGAAGCGTTCAATTGCGATTCAACCGAATTACAGGAGCTACTTGGCAAGCAGATATTGCTATTGATGGTGTAAGCCTTTCTACAAGTGGTGGCGGAGCTGGACCTTCTTGCTCTAATGTGTCATTGTCAATCACTTTTGATAATTATCCTGAAGAAACAAGTTGGGAAATCACGAACAGCGGTGGAACAGTCGTAGCTTCTGGCGGAACATACGGTTCACAACCAGATGGTTCAACACTAAATATTGATGTTGGATGTTTAGATGATGGATGTTATGACTTTACCATTACTGATGCGTATGGCGATGGAATTTGTTGTGCTTATGGAAACGGTTCATTCACATTGACGAACAATGATTCAGGGGCAACCTTAGCTTCCGGAGGATCATTTACAACTTCAGATACAACAAACTTCTGTTTAACAGCTTCTGCAACGTCTACAACAAGTGATTACATGACAACTTTTAGCGATGACAGCCCAACAACTGCTTTAGATATTACCATCTATCCAAACCCAGTAAAAGGTGGAACATTACATGTAACAACTACGCAAGATACGGCAACGTATACCATCTTAAATATTGTTGGACAACAAGTAGCAAAAGGAAACATTGTTTCAGGTGCTATTGATGTTCAAAAATTAAAAGCAGGTGTATATATGGTTCAAATCAACGCTGGAACACAAACTGTGACTAAGAAATTTATTAAGCAATAAATAACTAGTAAATACATTTAGAGTGCTTAAAGGCCCAAACATCACGTTTGGGTCTTTTTTTATCCACCCAAAACCCAAAACCTAATACCCAACACCCAATACCTAAAACCCGTAAACGTCTCCAACGCGAACAAACAAACATTAACACATTTTCTAGAATATTTTAACTAGTTTTGAATTGTGACCAAATCATCAAAAACACATAGCATACAAAGTGTAGTGTTGCTGCTTATTTTCACCTTGTTGAAATTGGGCATTGCACATGAACTTTCTCATGCATTTTCTGATCACGATGAGGTAGCCGATTGCGAAGATTGCTTTTTGATGTTTGATACAACAAAAAAACACAGTTTTGATCTGCAATTCGAAACCTATGAAACCTTACAAGATGTAACACTAGCAGCGTACAAACCTATTTTACTGTTATACAAAAATCCGCTAGTGTATTTTCAGTTTACGACTGAATTTCACAACAAACCACCACCAAATTTGGTATAAAACACCGTAGATTTTACAATCCTATCTCTTACTTCAATAGCAATTCTGTCCAAGAAAAATTTGCTATTGAGTTGACTGTAAATTTATTTCAATCATTAAAAATCACTAATTACTACACTTTTTGCATGCGGTATGGTATGCTAAAAGTACCATCACAAATACTACACCTATGATACGTATAGAGCATCTCACCAAAACATATGGAGATTTAACTGCTTTAGATTCCCTGAATTTAGAAGTCAAAAAAGGAGAAATTTATTGTCTCTTAGGCGCTAACGGAGCTGGGAAAACCACCACCATCAATCTGCTTTTAGGATTTATAAAACCAACTTCTGGCAACGCTTTTATCAATGAAATTGATGTGGTAGCACAACCCAAGCAAACCAAACATCACTTGGCGTATATTCCTGAAAATTTAATGTTATATCCAAGTCTAAACGCCATTGAAAATCTGGATTATTTCTCGGGAATCGCCAATAAGAAATTCAAAAAACACGAACTCGAAGCCTTTCTAGTAGAAGCAGGATTGCAACAATCGGCTTTCAAAAAGCCTGTCGCCAAATATTCCAAAGGAATGCGCCAAAAAGTAGGAATTGCCATTGCATTAGCCAAAGATGCAAAAGTATTACTACTAGACGAACCTACTTCAGGATTAGATCCGAAAGCGAGTAACGAATTTGGACAATTGCTACAAAAACTACGTCAAAAAGGTGTGGCAACGCTCATGGCAACACACGACTTATTTCGCGCCAAAGAAGTAGCAACTACCATTGGTGTAATGAAAGACGGAAAGCTTATGAAGCAATGGTCTGTAGACGAACTTTCTTTGAAAGAATTGGAAGAAAGTTACTTAGAAACCATGTCTTATAACACACTGTAATCATGATACGACATACATTTAAAAAAGAAACCAAAGAATTGTGGCGCGACGGTCGTGTCCGTATTGCGTTCATAATTGTGTTGTTACTTACGGCAATTGCAGTGGTCATTAGCACCAACTATTATAAAAATATCAACGAACAATATGTAGAAGCAAGCGCTAACGAACGTGAAGTGTGGGACAATCAAGGAGAAAAAAATCCACACTCGGCAGCGCATTATGGTACGTATGCGTTCAAGCCAAAATATCCGTTGTCGTTAATTGATCAAGGTGTAGATAAATATGCAGGAACGTCCATTTTCTTAGAAGCACACAAACGAAATGAAGCACAATTTATCGCGGCTTCCGATCAAACAGGATTGGCGCGTTTTGGCGATTTAACACCTGACTTTATTCTGTTATTCATCATTCCGTTATTGCTCATCCTAATCGCTTACAACAGTATGACCAAAGAACGTGAACGCGGTACATTGACCTTACTCAATAGTCAAGGTGCTGTAGGTTGGAAAATTGTACTTGGAAAATGGCTTGCCATCTTTGTTCCTGTTTGTAGTATTGTCTTCATATTGTTCGTCATTACTGGATTTCTCCTGTCAAGTCTACCTGATTTCGGAGTCTTTAGTTGGTCATCGCTGTTCACATTATTCATCACGTATATGATATATTATGCGATTTTTATCAACTTGGTATTGATCATTTCTGCCACTGTAAAAAAATCGGGAATTGCCTTGGTCTTGTCATTAAGTGTCTGGATTTTGGTATGTCTCGTATTACCCAAAGCAGCCAGCAATTTAGCAGAATACAAATATCCATATCCAACCCGACAAGAATTTGCTGAAAATATCGCCAAAGACAAAAAGTTAGGCTTAGACGGGCACAATCCTTGGAGTGCAGCCGCCAAAAAACTGGAAGAAGAAACACTGAAAGAATACGGCGTAGATAGTTTAAGTCAATTGCCATTTAATTATGACGGATACCGTATGCAAAAAGGAGAGGAGCACGAAGCCGAAATTTACTTTAAGCATTATCAATATCTAAAAACGCAATATTCCAATCAAAATAGTATTTACAAAACATTAGCAATCATTTCACCGTACTTGCCAACACGATTTATGAGCATGGCGATTGCCAAAACCGATTACAATACACATTGGGATTTTTCAGATGCAGCTGAAAACTATCGCATTGCGACTCAGAAATTCTTGAACGAGCATTTTGCCAATGAAACAAGTTACGGCGATTGGGGCTGGAAAGCAGATGCTGATTTTTGGAAACAATTGCCAAAATTTGAATATGAACCACCATCCTTAGTGGAAACTCTTGAAACCAACACAACTAGCGTCCTTATGATGTTTGTTTGGTTACTAGGTTCTTTTACGGTACTATTTTTCACTACTAAATCGCTCTAATATGTTACAGTATAATTTTAAATACGAATGGTTATTGCTCATCCGCAACCGATGGATTCAGTTGTTAAGTATGGTGCTGTTCTTACTCTTTGGATTTGCAGTGTATAATGGAATGCAAAAAGTAGAAGCACGGCAAGCAAATATCGCCGCTGCAGAAGCAGAATTAAAAACGCAAGAGACAGCGAGCCTAAAAGTACTAGATTCGCTTGAAAATGGACAAAAAGTAAGTTTATCCAGATGGCGTTTGCCTTCGCGACCAGTTGTGATTGGAAATTACTTGCCAAGAGTTGTGAGCATGCCTGCAAAATCAACAGCTTTTATCGCTACAGGACAATCAGATTTATTTACACATTATGTAAAACCAACAGTTACTGGCGACGATCTTTCCATAAGTTACACTGAAATGACAAGTCCCGTACAATTGCTTTTTGGAAGTTTTGACTTGGCGTTTGTCATCATTTATCTATTGCCTTTATTGATCATTGCATTTTCGTTTAATGTCTTAGCATCCGAACGTGAAAGTGGAACCTTAAAGTTACTTGCGGCGCAACCTATTCGCATTCGAACGTGGGTGTTGCAAAAACTAGCCTTGCGCTTTTTTTGGTTGACCTTGTGTATAATCGTTACATTACTCATTGTTTTTGCGATTTCTTCTTTTGATTTTAGTGCGAATTTTTCCGTCTTTGGAAGTTTGTTGCTATACATCATTGTATATGCACTATTTTGGTTTGTTTTGGCATTTGCGACGAATATCTGGATTCATAGTTCTGCGAAAAATGCTATTGCTTTGATTGGTTTTTGGGTGATTTTTGTGCTGTTGTCTCCATCTATTTTAAATCAACTCAGCAATTCATTCTACCCAATGCCTTCGCGCACGTTAATGCTCAATCAGATGCGCACGTTAAAAGCAGAAGCGACGAAGAAGCAAGATGAAATTTTAGACAGTTACCTGAGAGATCATCCAGAATATGCCATCAACGATAGTTCGCAAACACGGAACTTTTACCATCGTTATATGGCAACGCAAAATTTGGTCAAAGAAGAACTGCGTCCTGTGGTAGAAAAATTTGAAACACAATTGCAAAATCAGCAGCAATGGGCATACACATTTAGCTGGTTATCTCCGGCATTAACAGTTCAAAATGCGTTTAATACTTTGGCAGGAACTTCTGAAAAAGACTACCAAGAATTTCGATCGCAAAGTTTAGCGTTTGCCAAAGAATGGCGTGACTTTTTTATTCCGTTTATGTTCAACAATCAAGAATTCAAAAAAAGTGATTATAAAAACTTACCTGCATTTGAATTTTCATATGCTAACGAAACGAGTCATCTACGCATTCTAGGATTGCTGTTGATGAGCGTTGTGATTGTCACATTGGTATTTGTTTTCAAACCAAAACAACAGCAAATACAGATTGCAATGTAATGTATACTTTAAGGCACATACTACTTATATTGCTACTGTCAATTCAGGTGTTGCCGGCGCAGGAAGGAACGGATACAAATTTTCCCCCGCCTGCTGTTCCTCCAGAAATAAAAGCAACTAAAATTACAGGGAAAATCATTCTAGACGGACGTTTGGACGAACCTGCGTGGCAAGAAGCAGAAGTAGTAACGAAGTTTTTTAAAGTAGAACCTGTACAAGGGGAAACCATCAAAAATCCCACAGAAGTACGTGTGCTTTTTGACGACAAAAATCTGTACATTGGTGTATTTGCTAAAGATGAAGAAGGAAAGGAAGGCATTCGCATTCAGGATTTACGAAGAGATTTCAATACGAGTGAAAATGATGTCTTTGGCGTGCAAATTGACGCACAAAATACCAAACAATATGCAGTGTCTTTTCAAACAACGCCTTTTGGAAATCAACTAGACTTACAGAATTTCAATGATCGAACAACAGATACCAATTGGAATGCCTTATGGAATGTACGCACGCAACGAACAGACAAAGGATATTATGCAGAATTTGCCATACCTTTCAAGTCCATTCGTTATGACAAACCTGTAGATGGTGCATCAGCTTCGTGGGGAATTACCTTTTACAGGCTAGCGCGAAAAGATTTTGAAAAAACCATTTTCCCAGCCATACCACAATCGTTTTCACAAAATAGAATGGTGTACGCGGCAAAGCTTACAGGATTGGAAGTGCCGCCGCCATCGGCAAACATTCGCGTGGAGCCTTATGCATTGTATCAATATGATGAAAATAAAACAGGCGATGTAGTTACAGACAAACTCAGTGAACCTAAAGTAGGTGGTGACGTCAAATGGGTTGTCAATCCGGAAACTGTACTAGATGTAACGATCAATACTGATTTTGCGCAAGCTGATGTAGATAGAGCCGTTAATAACTTGGAGCGATTCAATATTTTCTTTCCAGAACGCCGTCAGTTTTTCTTAGAAAACTCCGGAATTTGGGCAGGAAGTGAAAACACACAATTGCGTCCTTTCTTTAGTCGTACTATTGGTTTGAATAACAGTTTCAATGCACAACCCGCACCTTTAGATGTTGGAATGCGGTATACCAATAGAGATGAAAAACGAACGTTGGCAGCCATGGCTGTGCGACAGCGAAAAACAGATGCATCTGGCGGAAGTACATTTGGAGTCGCGCGCTATACCCAGAATTATGGAAAGGAAAATAATTTTGGTGTCATGCTGACTTCACGTTTGGATGATCGCTTTCGTGATGCGAGTATTGACAATTCTGACAACACAACTATTACTGTTGATGGCTTAATTCGTCCGCAAAGTGAAGTCACGATTTCCTATCTTTTATCAACTTCTATTGACAGTGAAGTGGGAGGAATGGGCTATTCGGGACGTCTATTTGCAGGAAAACGCACCAACGATTATTATTTTGGATATGTGACTTCTTTTATTAGCGATAATTACACGCCCGACATGGGATTTGTATTTCAAAAAGATGTCATGTATCACAGTACTGGTGGATATGCTATTTTACGTCCAAAATCATTGCCATTCATTCGACGTTGGGATCCAGGCGCATTTTTAGATTACTATCATGACTTGACAGATTTTGGAAATTTTCAACAAGCGATTTTGTATATATTTCCAATTTATATGTGGTTTAAGGATAATAGTTTTTTGGAAACTTCTGTGGTGCCAACTTGGCAAAATATCAACTTTAACTTTGCACCTTTGGGAATTGCTATTGGAGAAGATAACTACAGCTACACACGATTCATCATAAATTACAATACAGATCAATCGAAAAAATTATCGGCATCTGCAGGCTATAATTTTGGAAATTTTTACAACGGTACTCGAAATACCCTGACGGCGCGGGTACGATATGCACCTTTGCCAAACATATCATTATCGGCAAATTACGAACATAATAATATCAATAGTTTAGGAATACAAAGCGAAGACTTGAATACAGATTTATACACAGCCAACGTGCGATTGGCATTGAACCCAAGAGTCCAATTTTCGAGCTTTTACCAATACAATAGTTTTGACAAGCAAGGACGTTTGAATTTGCGTTTGAGTTGGGAATACATGCCGTTATCGTTTATTTATTTGGTATTTAATGACATTCAAACTGATGCATTTGATCCGATGCAACAAACACAACAATTTATAAGTAAGATTACCTTCCTAAAACAGTTTTAATTTACAGACTTAGCTGTTAGCTAGCGCGGATGTTTGTATTCGTGCTAGCTTTTTTTTGTAATAAAAACTACGTTCCGTCATTATAAGCGATGGCGCGGTACTCTGTTCGTTACGTAGCAAAATTATATTTTGATAGAAAAAGATTGCTTCACTGCGTTCGCAATGACGTTTCAAAAACCACTCGATGTGACGATTGTAATTCGAAGTTGAACTCGAAATTGAATTTGAAACACAGCTCGTGAGCGTTTCCAACGCGAACAACTAAGCAAACAAATGGTAAATTCTAATATCAAACATGCAACACTTCATCATCTTCTAACAACGCTTCATTCCGAAGTCGCAATAAAATCTGAGCAACTGCAACGACATCTTTTTCACAATAGGTAACAATTCGATCAATATCGCCTTCTTCATAAAATACATCGCGTACTTGGCTGCCATCAATATCATCTTTAGGCGACGGAATTCCCAACACTTTGGTCATTAAGCGTAAGGAAGTATAGTGTTTATAATCGCCAAACTTCCAGAGTTCCATGGTATCTAAATGCGGAATTTCCCAAGGTTTTTTTCCAAACAAGTTCAATTTTGGCGGTAAAGGAATTCGATTGATAATCATGCGGCGTGCTATAAAAGGAAAGTCAAACTCTTTGCCATTGTGTGCACAAAGAAATTGATAAGGTGAATTGAAATGTGTTTCCAATAAGGACTTAAACTCGCGCAGTAAATGTTCTTCTTCCCCAAAAAATGAAGTTGTCCGGAATTGTCGGATGTCACCTTTATTGGCAAAATAGCCAACAGAGACACAAATAATTTTTCCAAATTCTGCCCAAATTCCCGCACGTTCGTAGAATTCTTTTGGCGTGAACTCATCTTTGCGTTGATACGTGGTTTTTTGTTCCCAAAGCGATTTTTCTTCTGCATCCAAATCGTTGTAATTTGCATACTCTGGAACCGTTTCTATGTCTAGAAACAATACATTTTCTAACTTAATTTTGTGTAACATACTTGTGTTTTTAGTACGTTGGAAAGGGAATATTGAGTGCTAAGAAGATTTTGCTAGCTTTCGTTTTTTAAGCTTTTCTTTATAAAAATACTTTTCAGCAATGTACAGCGTTTTAATGACTTCTGCAAACACTTGTGCTTCCGCATTGACCAAATTGGTTGTTTTTTCAACGGTCATTTCATGCGTTTCCGCGACTTGTTTTTTGATGGCTTCAATTTCTTCATCTGTAAAGATAAATTCACAATACAAATGCTCTTTTGCTGGTCGTTTGTAATTGATTGTTGCTGCTTTGTCCCAAACAACGTATGCATCGCCCAAAATTTGCACCAATTGAATCATATAAATCGGATCGGTAGCCGCAAACATACTTCCACCAAAAATAGCACCGACATAATTTTTGTTCTTATAACTCAGTGGCACTTTGATCTTCACACGTTTCAAATCGTCTGAAATTTCAATAACACGTGCCGTTGTGCGACGATACATAGGCGACAGATTGAATCCGTATTTGAAAATTGCCGATGTTGACATGAATTTTTTTAAGAAGTTGGTAGCGGTTCTGTACATGGATGGTTATTCAGTTAAAAATTGTAGCTCGTCACAGGTTTTACTTGGGATAAATTCAATGAGTTCATACGTTGCCAGTTCATGTATGTAAAAAGGATCTTTCTGAACAATGGCTTCTAACGCGGTTTTGTGCATGGCTTTTGCTAAAATAATGCCGCCAGTTCTTGGAACTTTTCGCCCGGAAGCCAGAAAGTTACCCAATTCATATTGTTGATTTAAAAATGCAATGTGTTCCTTTAAAAATTGATCTACTTTTGCCAATGCTACTTTGTATGTAATGTGTATGACGAACATGAAATGCTGATTTTATTCTTAATTTTAAATGTAACTAAAATAACGACTGCTGCTTCACAGGATTTTCATGGTCTAGTAACCATTTTTTTCGCCACAATCCGCCCGCATATCCTGTTAAAGAACCATCACTTCCAATAACTCTGTGACAAGGTGTGACAATCCACAGTGGATTTTTTCCATTTGCGGAAGCAACGGCGCGAATGGCTTTGACATCGCCTAATTTTTTAGAAAGGTCTAAATAAGAACAGGTTTTCCCAAAAGGAATCTTGTTCAATTC
>JBCCLS010000011.1:0-15967 GCA_039026835.1 Bacteroidota bacterium
AAAAGTCTGCTCAGTCGCATCCAAGAAGGAACCATCAATAGCAATGGACATCATTATCTGAATCTATCAGAAATCCAATCATACAGCAATACAGGACGTCATCTGGTTGATCACATTCTAATGTTTGGGAACTATTTGGTAGAAGAATCTAGAGTCTCAGAAGTAGCTACAAGCGATCAAAGTGATACAGTCGATATGGAAGTAAGCGCATTTGAATCGTATGAGCGCACCAATTACAACTTCTACATTCAAGTAGCACCAGATGAATCGCTCAGTCTCAGATTTGTATACAACGAATCATGCTACAGCAGCGAATACATAGCACGCTTATCGGAGAACTTTAAAACCTTGTTAACTTCATTCATTGAATCACCAGAAGCAGCACTCACAACGCTGAATTACGTATCAAAAGCAGAACAAACACTGCTATTAGAAAGTTTTGCTAGCGAAGATACACGTCACACAGAAGTAGGCACAATCATAGATCGCTTTGAGGAAATAGCAAAAAAATATCCAAACAACACAGCAGTTGTATTTGAAGGCGAATCCTTGACATACCAAGAATTGGACGCACAATCCAATCAATTAGCACACTATCTGCGATCAGAACATAACATTGGTACAGAAGACTTAGTCGGCATTTTGCTAGACAGAAGCCATTGGATGATCGTTTCCATCTTAGGAATCCTAAAAGCAGGAGCAGCCTACGTTCCAATCGATCCAAATTATCCTGAAGCGCGAAAGGAGTATATTCTTCAAGAAACAAAAGCCAAACTCTTGATTACGAGTACGGATTATATGTTTGACATCTATTATTTTGAGGAAACCATTCTGGCAATCGACGTAGAAACAGAGTTCCTTCAAATGAGTACTCAAAAACCAAGTGTTGCCATTTCACAAGAAAATATGGCGTATGTACTTTTCACTTCGGGTTCAACAGGAAAACCGAAAGGCGCGATACTAACGCACGAAGCGGTTCTTAATACTGCATTAGCCGAAAAAGAAACATTTAAAATTAACGCAAACGAACGTTGTTTGCAGTTTGCTTCTTTTGCTTTTGATGCGTCTGTTTGGGAAACATTTTTAGCATTACTTTCGGGAGCTTCTTTACACATTACTACGGAGGATACTCGGAAAAATCCAGAGCAATTGCTTTCTTATATTCTTACGAATGAAATTACGGTAGCTACAATGCCACCATCATATTTACGACTGATTCCTGTACACAAACTCACAACGCTGAATACATTGATTACAGCTGGCGAGCAAGTGACGTACGAAGATATTGCAGGATTTGAAACCATTGGAAATTACTACAATGCGTACGGACTTACGGAAACAAGTATTTGTACTTCAATCCATAAAGTGCGTCCGGAAGAATATCAACAAACGGGACCAATTCCTATTGGAAATCCAATTCGAAACATGTCGTATTATGTGCTACAAGACAATATTATATGTCCTGTGGGAGTTGCAGGCGAATTGTGTATTGGCGGAATTGGTCTGGCAAAAGGATATTATAACAACGAACAATTAACCTCAGAAAAATTTGTAGACAATCCGTTTGTGCCTAGTGAACGCATGTATAAAACGGGCGATTTGGTACGATGGCGTTCGGATGGAACTATTGAATTTTTAGGCAGAATTGACGATCAAGTGAAATTGCGCGGATATCGAATTGAACTCGGTGCTATTGAAAGTAGTTTGTCAAGTCACACAGAAATTCGTGAAAGTGTCGCATTAGTGCGAGAACTGGCAGGACAGCAAGAACTGATTGCATATTATGTGTCTGATTCTGCTTTAGAAGTAGTAGCGTTACGAAATCACATTGCGACTAATTTACCGCAATACATGCTGCCAACGCATTACGTGCATGTATTGCATATGCCACTCACTCCAAACGGAAAAATAGCAAAGAAAAAATTACCGAATCCTGAAATAATCGCTCCGCAAGAAGACACATTTTTCCGAGAAGCAACCACAGAAACAGAAAAAAGAGTAGTAGCCATCTGGGAAGAAATTCTCGGTAGAGAACGCATTGGTTTGGACGATGATTTCTTCGTGTTGGGCGGACACAGTCTGCGTGCGACACGTTTGCTAAATAAATTTCACAAAGAATTTGAAGTACGTTTAGAGTTGGGCGATTTGTTTACTGCAACCACTGTAGCGGCGCAAGTAACTTTGCTTTCTTCTGCGGCCAATACTACCTACGAAGAGATTCCGAAATTGGAAGAACAAGAAGATTACGCGGTATCTTCTGGGCAACATCGTTTGTGGATTTTGAGTCAATTCAAAGAAGGTTCATTGGCATATCACATGCCAAATTATGTCTATTTAGAAGGAAATTATGATGTAGCTAAGTTTCAAAAAGCAGTACAAGCAGTTGTGAAGCGCCACGAAATACTTCGCACCGTATTCAAACAGCAAACATCTGGCGAAGTGCGTCAACGCGTTATTTCCGCAGACAATTACAATCTCACTATCAATTTCGAAGACTTTAGTCAACACGAAAACAGTGAATTGGCTTTTGAAAATTTCCGAAGACAAGATGCGCAACTCGCTTTTGATCTGGAAAATGGTCCATTGTTCAGATGCAGTTTGTTGCAACTATCAGACCGTCAGTATGCGTTCTATTTCAACATGCATCACATTATCAGCGACGGTTGGTCTATGGATGTGTTGCGAAATGATGTGCTGAAATATTATCAACAATTTCATCAAGGACTTGCATCCGGACTCCAACCGTTACGCATTCAATACAAAGATTACAGTCAATGGCAACGCACGCAAAGCGAAGGAGCAGCGCAGCTTGCAGCACAAACCTATTGGAAAGAACAATTTCAAGGTGAATTGCCAATATTCAATCTTCCAACCACCAAACGACGTCCAAAAGTAAAAACCTACAACGGACAAATGTTGGAGTCTGTAATTACCAACGAAACGTATACTGCTATTCAGAATTTTGTAGCAGAACACGGCGGAAGTATGTTTATGGTTTTACTTTCGAGCTGGCAGGCAATTTTTTATTGTTATGCTGGTTTGAGAGATCAAATTATTGGAACGCCAACCTCAGGGCGTACGCACAAAGAACTGGAAAATCAAATCGGATTCTACATCAATACGCTGGCATTGCGAAATACGCTGGAAGAAGGAGATTCGTTTGCTACTTTCTACGAACGTATTACACAAAACACGTTGGAAAGCTTTAACCATCAAGCCTATCCTTTTGATCGTTTGGTAGACGATTTACAACTGAATTATGATACGAGTCGAAGCGCTTTATTTGATGTCTTACTCACGCTCAATCAAGACAATGACGCTGTAGCGGAAACTGAAACGATAGCAGGAATTAGAGAAGCAGGGCAGACCATGGCAAAGTTTGACATTGAAATTTCATTCCTTGAAACGGAAGGGCAGTTGTCGTATGTGTTTATCTATAATGAAGATGTGTATGATGCGATTGTGATGCGACAATTGATGACGCATTACGAACTATTACTGTCAAAACTACTCACAGCCATCGACACCAACATTGATCATATAGTGTATCTGGAAACAGCAGAAAAAGAAGCGTTGATAAGTCATAGCGAAACCGGAATTGTTGAAGGAACGATGCTTTCTGACTTTGCAAGACAAGTTGCCAAACATCCTGAAAATACAGCGATTATTTTTGAAGAAGTCACGCTGACGTATAAAGAATTGGACGAGCTGTCGAATCAATTTGCGCACTATCTTGTTGACGATCAAAAGGTTGTTTCTGGTGAATTGATCGCTCTACAATTAGATCGGAGTGAAAAAATGATCATCGCCATATTGGGAGTTTTAAAATCTGGTGCAGCCTACGTTCCTATTGATCCAACATATCCGCAAGAACGTATTGCATACATTGAAGCAGACACCAAATGTAACGTCAGCATTGATGAAGCAGTATACGCAACATTTACGGCAGAACAAGAAAAGTATGCCAAAACTCAAGTAGCTATTTCACCATCGGCAGACGATTTAGCTTATGTCATTTACACTTCCGGTTCTACAGGAAAGCCAAAAGGTGTAATGATTGCGCATAAAAACGCGGTTAGCATGCTACAATGGGCACAAAATGAATTTGCAACAACTGCGTTTGACGTCATGTATTTTGTAACGTCCTATTGTTTTGATTTGTCGGTTTATGAGCTATTTTATCCGTTAAGTACTGGAAAAAGTATTCGCATACTAGAAAATGGATTGGCAATTGCTAACTATGTAGAAAAAGATACAAACATTGCTATTAACACAGTGCCAAGTGTCATAGAAGCGCTGATTTCACAACAAATCAGTTGGGAAAATGTCGTAGCGATCAACATGGCAGGAGAACCTATTCCGTTACATGTTGCCAACGCTTTACCACTTGATCGTGTCGAAGTGAGAAATCTGTATGGACCTTCGGAAGATACAACGTATAGTAGTTACTATCGAATTGAATCCACCGTGACGGCAGATGCAATTCCTATCGGAAAACCCATTGAGCACACACAATTTTACATTCTTTCTGAAGGCATGCAACTGCAACCTGATTATGTAGAAGGCGAATTGTATATCGCTGGTGCGGGACTTGCCAAAGGCTATTTAAACAAAGAAAAACTTACACAAGAACGTTTTATACCAAATCCATTTAAAAAAGGAGAATTCTTATACAAAACGGGAGACATTGTGCGCCGTTTGCACGATGGAAATGTGGTATACAGAAGACGATCCGATCATCAAATAAAATTAAGAGGATATCGTATTGAATTGGGTGAAATAGAACAAGTAATTCAACAAGTTGAAACTGTAAATCAAGTGGTTGTAGTCGTGAAACAAGTGCATGAAGTAGCAAGCATTACAGCATATTTTGTTGCGGATGTAGCGATGGATACATCACAATTGCGCAACTTTATTTCAGAACGTTTGCCTGAATATATGGTGCCATCGTATTACATGCAGTTACCTGAATTGCCACGCAATGCAAATGGAAAAATTGATCGCAACAACTTGCCAGAAATTGATGCTTCTGCAGTGGTACGAAATCAATATGTAGCGCCAGAAACGGAGACACAACAAAAACTAGTCACGCTTTGGGAAGCATTATTAAATGTAGAAACTATTGGAATTGAAGACGATTTCTTCGCTTTGGGCGGAAATAGTATCAAAGCCATGCAGTTAATTACCAACATTCAGGAAATGTTTGAAGTCACGATCGACATTGCCAATGTGTTCCTACGTCCCAACATTACACAACTTGCCATCGAAATTGAAAAATCTCTTTGGTATGACGACTCGTTTGATGAAGATGAAATTATAGATTCAGAAATTATATAAAAAAATAACATGGAAGTATATTTAAAACTAAACGTTGTGCTAGAAGCCTTGATCGATCGCTGGTACGCATGGTCACACTTGGTATCGCCCGCAACTGCTGCAATGAATATCAAAGATCGACACTTGAAAATAATGCAGTCGTACATTAGAAATCCAAAAATTCACGCTGCAGCGGTCAAAAAGCCTGAAATGTTGGGCGGTCCGTTTATTGATTATGATGGCGGTCGTGTGGAAGAAATCAAAGCATTATTTGAAGAAACCAAGGAAAAAAGAGCGCCGTTGTTGCAACTGTGTGAAGCTAACAACTATCACAACAGCACGCTACAAACTGAAGCGACAGGATATTCGCTGAATGCGCTTTATGACAAAGTGCCTGAACCATTAAAAGGATACGTAGAATTGTATTACGATCTTAACAATCACCCAAACTTCCGATTCTTTGAAAGTCTGTTGTATCAAAGTGAATACTATGACGAAAGCACACAATCAGTTTCGTTGCAAATCATTGATGCCGACGACTCGCGTTCGTTTGTGTTAAGCACACCGCGATTGGATGATGACCATATTATTCATTTAGACATTCCATTTAAAGACAATGTGATTGAAGAACTCTTCAAAATGAAGCGCGTTCCGGCTTCGTATGAAGCCATCAAGCAAAAGCTCAACATTCCTGATGAAAAAGAAGCATTATTCAAAAGTTTCTTCACAACCGAAGCGCCAAAACCGTATGTTCCGTATACAGGAAAAGGAATTCGTACTCGTTATTTTGGACATGCATGCGTGCTCGTAGAAACGGACGAAGTTTCTATTTTGGTAGATCCTGTCATTAGTTACGACGGGTACGAATCTGATATTGATCGCTACACCATCAACGATCTTCCGGAAGAAATAGATTATGTACTCATTACACACAATCACCAAGATCATATTTTACTGGAAACCTTATTGCAATTGCGTCACTGTATCAAAAATATCATTGTGCCGTCAAGCGGAAAAGGAAACCTACAAGACCCAGGACTCAAATTGATGTTTAACAATATTGGTTTCCACAATATCATTGAATTGGATGATATGGAGTCAATTACGCTAGACAAATGTACCATTACAGGATTGCCTTTCTTGGGTGAACATTCCGATTTAGATGTGCGCAGCAAACTTTGCTATCACATCAAATTACACAACGATTTCCGCGTATTATTTGCGGCAGATTCTTGCAATGTAGAACCAAGAGTATACGAACGTGTACAAAAACATGTAGGAAATGCAGATGTCATCTTTTTGGGAATGGAATGCGATGGTGCACCGTTGTCATGGTTGTACGGTCCGTTAATGCCAGAAAAATTGCAACGCGACAAAGACAACTCACGCCGGCTAGCGGGATGCGACTATGAACAAGCAAAAAAATTCATCAACATATTCAACCCAAAAGATGTATTTGTCTATGCGATGGGACTCGAACCGTGGTTAGAATTTATCAGTTCTTTAAAATATACGGATGAATCGCGCCCAATCGTGGAGTCAAATCGTTTGTTGGAGGATTGCAATCAAAATGCCATCATAGCCGAGCGATTATTTGGAGAAAAAACAATTGAATACTAGTAACTTCATCAGTAGCATACGTGGAAGATATACAAACGATACTCTCTGAACTGCAAAGAGAACACATCAGGCTCAAACTAAAGGGCAATGATTTACAAGTGGTTGCCTTAAAGAAAAAATTAGCGCCCGATACCATTCGCAAAATAAAAGCGAACAAACAGGCGCTGGTGACACACTTGAAAAAAATGCAGGAAGCCAAAAAATCACTGCACATTCCCAAACTTGAACCGCAAGAAAGTTATCCATTATCGCCTGGACAGCAACGCATTTGGATTCTAAGTCAGTTTGAAGAAGGCATGTTGGCGTATCAAATGTCACAAGTGGCACATATTGACGAAGCCATTGATGTTGAAAACTTTCGCCGTGCTGTTGCTGCTGTTGTAGAACGGCATGAAATTCTACGTACTATTTTTAAAGAAGATACGAATGGTGTCGTACGACAATGGATTCTTCCCGCGAAAGCGACAACTCATGAGTTACATTACATAGATTTTAGCGGAGAAGCTAATCCAATGTTAGCATTTGAAAATTACAGCAGTTCAATTGCCAATCAGCCTTTCAAATTAGATGAAAATCCGTTGTTTCGTGGAAGTCTCATAAAGGTATCTGCAACAAATTATATATTTCAGCTTCACATGCATCATATTATTGGCGATGCATGGTCAATGAACGTACTTCGTGATGATATTATGCGCTATTATCGTCACTTTCACTTGGGTGAATCGTTACCAATAACGTCTTTGCGCATTCACTACAAAGACTACAGTTCGTGGCAAATTTCACGACAAAAAAGTGAAGTTTACAAGTCGCATCAAACTTATTGGAAAGACATATTTAAGGGAGAAATTCCGCTGTTTAATCTGCCATCCACCAAAAAACGTCCCAAACGCAAAACCTATAACGGGACAGGTTGGTCAGCTCAAGTGCCTACTTCGTTGTATCGCGCGCTTCAAACATTTACAAACGTACATGGCGGAAGTACATTTATGGCATTATTAGCAGGTTGGAACGCCATCTGTTATCGATATACGGACGCCAAAGATCAAATAGTAGGAACGCCGGTTTCTAGCAGAGTTCATAAGGAATTAGAAAACCAAATTGGTTTCTATATCAACACTTTGGCTTTGCGAAATACGATTGAAGATAGTGACACATTTGCATCGTTACACAAACGCATCAAGCAGCATACGTTAGAAGCTTACAATCATCAAGAATATCCGTTTGATCAATTAGTGGACGATATTTCACTAAGTTATGACTCGAGTCGAAGTGCCTTATTTGACGTACTCTTTACCGTCCATCAGCTAGAAGAAGGCGCACAAACGTTGACAGCTACTGAAATGATAGAAGCAATTTCTATAAAATTTGACATCGAATTTGCATTTCATGAAGCTGAAGATCAATTGCGATATATGTATCTGTACAATGCAGACGTGTATGATGTGGAGATGATGCAGCAATTGGTGCAACATTATTTTCAATTGCTTGAAAAAATACTTGTGCAACCTGAGCAAACAATTCGCACGATTGATTATTTAACCACAGCTGAAAAAACGGTGTTACTGGAAGATTTTAAAGGCAAAGTAGTTCCGTATGATCAAACAGAAACGTTGATTTCACTCTTTCAACAACAAGTACAAAAAACACCACATAACATTGCAGTAGTCTTTAACGAAACGGAAGTAACATATACTGAATTGGATGCTGTTTCCAATCAATTAGCGCAGTATTTAGTAGAAACTTATCACATTCAAGCAGACGAACTCATTTCTTTAAAATTACCGCGCAGTGAATGGATGATCATTACCATTTTGGCAGTCTTAAAATCAGGTGGCGCCTATGTGCCTATTGATCCTGCATATCCGGAACAGCGCATTGATTATATTGAAACAGATACGAATTGTAAGTTGAGCATTGACGAAGCTGAATTGAAACGCTTTCGAGCACAACAATCCAATTATTCCAAAACATACGCAGGAATACATCCAAAACCTACGGATTTAGCTTATATCATTTATACTTCTGGATCTACAGGAAAACCAAAAGGTGTGATGATTGAGCATCGTTCTATCAGCAACTATTTGCAATTTAACACACAAGTGTATGGCTTTGACGCGAATGATGTTACGCTGTTGGTTTCGACCTATTGTTTTGATATTTCGTTAAATCAAATATTCAATACCATTCTCACCGGAGGAAAATTAATTGTTTCGCAATTTGGATACAACGAACTAGACGAACTCATTCAAAAACATAAATTGACGTGGCTTGATGGTACATCGTCCATGTCTGAATTCATTCCTTCTGAAAAATCATCGCTGCAAAAAATATTTTTGGGTGGCGAACCATTAAAAGATACCGTAGTAGAAAAATTCAAACATCAACAATTATACAACGGTTATGGTCCGACAGAATGCACGGTGACGACTTCGCGAGGAGAAATTCACAAAGGAAAACCAATCACCATTGGAAGTCCTGTGCACAATGCGAGTTATTATGTATTGCAAGATGGTATTTTGTGTCCAATTGGCGTTCCTGGCGAATTACATATTAGCGGAATTGGCTTGGCGCGAGGCTATCATAACAAACCTGAATTGACAGCAGAAAAATTTGTCAACAATCCGTTTGTGTCTGGCGAACGTATGTACAAAACAGGCGATTTGGTACGATGGCTTTCTGATGGAACGATTGAATTTTTAGGACGTTTGGACGATCAGGTGAAATTGCGTGGCTATCGTATTGAGTTGGGCGCGATCGAGAAGAGTTTGACGTCACATATGTCCATTCGTGAAAGTGTGGTATTGGTACGAGAACTCTCTGGACAACAAGAATTAATTGGATATTATGTGTCGGATGAAGCGTTAGAAGCTTCTGAATTACGATCACATTTGGCAACACGTTTACCACAATACATGCTGCCTGCGTATTACGTACATTTGGAGCATATGCCGTTGAATTCCAATGGCAAAATTGCCAAAAAAACATTGCCCAATCCTGAAATTATGGCATCTGATCAGGTAGAAACATTTCGTGCCGCTACGACTGCGTTAGAAAAGCAAGTAGTTTCTATTTGGGAAAATATATTAGATAGAAAACACATTGGTCTAGACGATGATTTCTTTGTGTTAGGTGGCCATAGTTTGCGTGCGACACGTTTGCTAAATGCCTATCACAAAACGTTTGAAGTACGCTTGGCACTGAGCGATTTATTTGCAGCAACAACAGTCGCTTCACAGGTGCAACTTTTAGCAGGAGCAGAAAATGATCAATACGAAACCATTCCGCAATTAGCTTTACAAGAAGACTATGCAGTATCGTCAGGACAACATCGTTTGTGGATTTTAAGTCAGTTCAAAGAAGGTTCGTTAGCCTACCATATGCCAAGTTTTGTATACTTGGAAGGCGACTATGACTTAGAAAATTTTCAAAAAGCAGTACATGCCGTTGTAGCGCGCCATGAAATACTTCGTACCGTATTTATACAAAAATCATCTGGTGAAGTACGTCAGCGAATCATCCCAAAAGAAGAAACTAACTTTAAAATAAACTATCACGATTTTAGTCAACAAGCAGACAGCGAAACTGCTTTCGAACAGTACAGAAAGCAAGATGCACAACAAGCATTTGATTTAGAAAATGGTCCTTTGTTTAGATGCAGTCTTGTTCAATTAGCAGAAAATCAATATGCGTTCTATTACAATTTGCATCACATCATCAGCGATGGCTGGTCTATGGGAATTTTACGAAAAGATATTTTACAATACTATCAACAGTATCAAAACGGCACAGTTGTATCGTTACAACCGTTGCGCATTCAATACAAAGATTACAGTCAATGGCAACAATCGCAACAGTCAGAGGCTTCATTTGTAGCACAACGCGACTATTGGTTGCAAACCCTTTCGGGCGAACTTCCTTTGTTAGATTTGCCAACGACCAAAGTGCGACCAAAAGTGAAAACATTCAACGGATTTGCACTGGGAACACAAATTCCAAACGAAACCTACAAACGCATTCACAAGTTTACTGAACAATATGGAGGTAGTACTTTTATGGTATTGTTATCGAGCTGGCAGGCAATTTTTTATCGATATTCTGGCGTGCGCGATCAAATTATTGGAACACCAACATCTGGACGTACGCACAAAGAACTCGAAAATCAAATTGGATTTTACATCAATACGTTGGCACTGCGAAATACGGTAATGGCTAGCGATAGCTACGCGAGTTTTTACAAGTGCATCACACAAAATACACTAGAAAGTTTTACACATCAAACCTATCCTTTTGATCGTTTGGTGGACGAGTTGCAGATACATTACGACACTTCTCGAAGTGCTTTATTCGATGTGTTATTAAGTTATGATATACTAGAAGATGGCGTAGAAGGCAGTTCTTTTGGTCATGAAATTCTGGAATTTGGAGAAGCTGTAGTCAATTTTGACATTCGTATCGAAATCCAAGACCAAGGCGATCAATTGAATTACAAACTCATCTTCAATCAAGATGTGTACGATAAAGATTTGATGAAGCAACTCATGAAGCATTATGCACAATTGTTAGACGCGCTTTTGACCAACGCCGACACTGCAATTGACACAGTTGATTATCTACAAGATGATGAAAAGTCAGCGCTATTGCCAATTTCTCAAGCGGAATCGTATGTGAGTTCGCAAACGGTTGTATCACTATTTGAAACGCAAGTTAAAAAATTCTCGGAAAGAACAGCTCTAGTCTACGAAGGAAAACAGTACACGTATCAAGAATTGGATGCACTTTCCAATCAATTTGCACATTATATTTTAGAAACTTATCCAATACACTCCAACGATTATATTGCTGTAAAACTAGAACATACCGAATGGTTGATTGTCGTTATGATGGGAATTTTAAAAGCTGGTTGTGCATATGTGCCAATCGATCCAACATATCCGCAAGAGCGAATTGATTACATTGAAAATGATACACAATGCAGTGTAAGCATTGATCAGCAAGTACTAGCGAACTTTCAGTCGACAAAAGATACCTATTCAAAAACTGCCATTTCAAAACCTGTTTTACCAACCGATACAGCGTATATTATTTACACGTCAGGTTCTACCGGAAAGCCAAAAGGCGTGATCATTACACATCAAAATCTCACACATTTATTTGCGCACGCAACGCAAAAACTATTCGATTTTACAGAAAACGATGTGTGGTGTTTATTTCATTCCTACTGTTTTGACTTTTCTGTGTGGGAATTATTTGGTGCGATACTTTCTGGAGGAAAACTAATCATCATTCCTAAAAAACAACGTGTTGCGTATGAAGCACTCACGCAACTTTTTGTGGAAGAAGGAATCACAGTTTTCAATCAAACACCAACTTCTTTTCAAGCATTGCAATCACATTTCATCAAAAAAGCAGATATGTTGTCTATACGATATTTGATATTTGGTGGTGAAAAACTCGAAAACACAATCCTACAATCGTGGCAACAACATTTTCCAACCTGTCGCATCATCAACATGTACGGAATTACAGAAACAACGGTACACAATACATTTAAAGAATTAACAGCTAACGATATAACTACGCAAGGAAGTACGATTGGAAAACCCATTCCCGGAATCGACATACAAGTATTGGATGCAAATCATCAATTGGTTCCGCATGGAGTTACAGGCGAAATGTATGTAACTGGTGATGGTGTGGCAAACGCATATTTGAACAGACCAGAAATTACCCAAGAACGATTTGTTGAAATCACACTTCACGAGCAAACCAGAAGATATTACAAAACGGGCGATTTGGCAAAACGACTTTCCAACGGAGAACTTCAATATATCGGACGAATTGACGATCAAGTCAAAATTAGAGGTCATCGAATAGAAGTAGACGAAGTCAATGCAGCACTCAATTCGCACGAAAGTATCAACGCATCCATAGTAATAGCCCAACAATCTGAAGTACATGGCGCCACGGAACTGGTAGCTTATTATGTTTGTAAACCACACGAAAATGTAACTGAAAATCAATTACGCAGTCATGTTGCAGCTCGCTTGCCTGAATTTATGGTACCTACATTTTTCATTGGTTTGGAAGCAATGCCATTGACGGTCAACGGTAAAATTGATAAAAAGCAATTGCCAAAACCAAGTGCCGTTGTCACTGCAACAGAAACAGCTCCTGAAGTAGCAATTTCAGCGACAGGAAAAAAAATCATACAACTGTGGGAAGACATCTTGCAAAAGCAACCTATTGGCTTGTATGATGATTTCTTTGATTTGGGCGGATACAGTCTCACCGTAGCGCTTATGCTCAACAAACTCAAAGAAATAGTAGACATTGACATGCACATTGTTGATTTTTATGAAGATCCAACGATTGAAAACATTCTCAATCAGGCAACAGATACGCCTACATTGCCAAACAAATTGTTGACACTATCAGAGGGAAATCATCAAAAAAGCATTTATTACATGCCATTGTCGCACGGCATTGGATTTGTGTTCAAACCGCTGGCAGACTATCTAAGCGATTCGTACAACAATTACACATTCCAAAGCAAAGGTATGTTGGGCGACGAAGCTGTAGCCACAACATTTCAGGAAGAAGCTGAGGTCTATGCAGATTGCATCATAGAAAATTCTGAGCACACTGAGGCAATACTCTTTGGATTCTCCTTCGGCGGCTACACGGGCTATGAAACAGCGAAAATTTTGGAGGAAAAAGGATTCTCAAACTACAAACTCATCATTCTCGATGTGATTCCTGAATTTCAAAATATCATTGACAAAAACAGTGAATTGGAAAATCTACAACAGTACGTGGCAACTTTTGGAGCTACTTTTGATCCCGATTTGGTACAGCGAAGTTTGCGAGTTGCAGAAAACAATTTAAGCATACTTACCGAGTCGTATCAGGTTTCTGGAAAAATCAAAAATAAAATCATTGGTGTCCAAGCAACTAACAATACAAATGTGCTCAATATGAACTCTTGGGAACCGTTTACAACGGCATGTGTAGTGTCGGTAAAACTCCCTTCAAAACATGGAGAAATGATGGAAACACAGCACTTTCAATCGCTAAAAAATATTCTGGATTCCTGAGTATTTTTAAATATTATTTTTATATTGCTCCATATTCAAAATTTAAAATTCATTCATGAAAAACAGTAAAACTATTCTATCGCTTTTGTTAGGTTTGGGCTATTCAATTAGTGCTTTTTCACAAGATGCGAACGTTGAAGAAAAAGGACTTGATGAAAAAATAAATGACTTTTTTGTACCTATTACAGAAACCTGGGAAGGCATCGTATTGTGGGAAGTTCCAGGATTGGGCATTCCTTTAGTAGTAGTTTTACTCGTGCTTGGCGCGATATTTTTCACGGTAGCTTTTGGCTTTATTAACTTTAGAAAAGTGCCACTTGCGATTAATGTTGTAAGAGGAAAATATGATGAATTAGATCATGCTACTGTAGATGACAAAGCACAAGTAAATGTAGTGGATGGCGACATTCCAGATACGATCAAAGATGAGAGTAGTGAAGGAGAAGTTTCACACTTCCAAGCACTAACTACCGCAGTATCAGGAACCGTTGGTTTAGGAAACATTGCAGGTGTTGCTTTAGCAATTGCTATTGGTGGTCCTGGAGCAACGTTTTGGATGATTATGTGTGGATTTTTCAGTATGGCAACCAAGTTTGTAGAGTGTACACTTGGTGTAAAATATAGAGATGTAGGAGAAGATGGTTCGGTATATGGAGGACCCATGTATTATTTATCCAAAGGATTGGCAGAGAGAAACATGAAAGGCTTAGGAAAAGTCTTGGCCATGATTTTTGCAATATTATGTGTGGGAGCTTCTTTTGGAGGAGGAAACGCAGTACAGTCTAATCAGGCAGCGGAACAAATTGCCAATGTATTAGGACTTGAAGGTGGCTCAACTGGATTTATTATCGGAATTGTATTTGCTATTGTAGTAGGAGTCGTAATTATTGGAGGAATCAAAAGAATTGCTTCGGTAACAGAAAAGATTGTACCATTCATGGCAGGAATTTATGCCTTAGCATGTTTAATTGTAATTTTTGCAAACATAACTTACATAGACGATGCGTTTGGATTAATCATTAAAGGTGCGTTTACACCAGAAGCAGGACTTGGAGGTTTATTCGGTGTATTAATCATCGGATTTAGAAGAGCAGTTTTCTCTAATGAAGCAGGAGCAGGTTCCGCAGCAATTGCACACTCTGCTGTAAAAACCAAATATCCAGCAAGTGAAGGAATCGTAGCATTGTTAGAGCCATTTATTGATACGGTACTTATCTGTACAATGACAGCTTTGGTAATTATCTTTTACAACAGTGGTGATGTTTTTGCGTACGGTGGAGATGGTGCTGGAAATGTAATTGTAAACGGTCAAGAATTGGGTGGAGTAAATCTAACATCTATGGCATTTGAATCTGTAATTCCATGGTTCCCATATGTATTGGCAGTTGCAGTTGTATTATTTGCAATCTCAACGATGATTTCATGGTCTTACTACGGTTTACAAGCTTGGAAGTTTGTTTTCGGAAGAGGTAAGAAAACTGAAATGGCTTATAAAATATTATTCTTGTTCGCAACGGTAATTGGAGCGTCATTATCAATGGGTGCAGTATTTGCATTCTCTGATGCGATGATTTTAGCATTGGTATTCCCAAATATGCTAGGATTGTTACTGCTCTTCCCAAAAGTACGAGAAGAGTTGACGCGTTACATGGCAGCGATCAAAAAGTCGAAAGAGTAACCAAAATAGTTAAAATAAACATAAAAAACTGTCTAAAAAGTACAGCAGCTATTGTAGCCAATGCTGTATTTTTTAGACAGCTTTATACTAATAAATATACAGTAAACGTTATCTAATAGAACTATATTTGAAACCTAAATTTGAGATAGCCTAAGTCTCAAAAAACTATAAAAATCTAGAAATATAATACCCTAAAAATTCATTCTAGATGTACACATAACGTGTATTTTTAAATTTCCCCCTATTACATACACTTAAT
>JBCCLS010000012.1:0-15613 GCA_039026835.1 Bacteroidota bacterium
ACGCTATCGAATGTAATTGGTTAACCAGATTTTATATGTTAAATTTACACAATTAATAAAGAAATGCATTAACATTTTTAGAAATCTTTCCTTGAATCTTACTGACCTGAAACAGATCAGTAAAATTCAGTAAAGGTGCAATTCAAATTAAATAAACTATTTTCTTTTAGTGCGTCACTTCTAAAGTGTAATACCGAACTTTTGCAAATGAACCTTCATCACGTGACTGGAAATAGTTGCCAGCCTTGAAATAATTTTCAAAGATTCCCCATTTTTGCATGTGAATGTTTTCATAGGTTTTGAATTCGTTATTATTGAGCACGATTGTCATTTTTCCTTCGCTGACTCTAACTTCAAGTCGAAACTTTTTAAAGCCAACTTTTTCCTCAAAGGTAAATCCCTTGTCATCGCCCCAAGCATCTTCATGCAACATTTCTTCATAGGTAGCATTTATGTTTTTTAAGACTTTTGTTTTGACACGAACTTTACCATTTTGCCAGTATATTTTTAAAATTGGAGGCGCATTGTTGTCTTTTTGCCCAATGAGATCACGTTGTTCGTTGGTGAGACGTCCGTGAATTTGCATGATAATGGCTTTGTGATATTTTCCATTTTTATCACGCGATATCTCATCCATCGCTAGTTTTCCTTTCATGATGCCACCTTGTTTGAAAGTCCAGTTGACTTTGTTGCTTCCGGGTTGCATCTGCTCTCGCAATTCTGAACGCGAATATTTGGTATTCGCTGTGGTTGCTTTGCTTGGATAGGCATAAAAAACGATGGCACCTCGCACAGAATCATTGTACATGTACGGCAATAAGTCTTTATTGGTGGCATAGTCCAATATTTCTGGCGGTGATACTTCCTGCGGTTTTTTTCCATTGCCCGCAGGAGTGGTCACTTTCCAATGTGATAAATCAATTTTAGGTAACTTGTATTTCTTTTTTTTGCGTTTCTTTTTCTTTCGCTTTCTTTCTTTTTTTACCTCAGTTTTTACAGTTTCTTGTGACTGCGAAAAACCGATGCTTATTTGGAAAGCAAAAAGTAGTATGAATAACGTTTTTAATTTCATATAAATTTAATTAACAGCTTCTATGACAACAGAATCAGCTCGTATTTCTTCGTCTCCACCTGTATAGTTGTAATCTCCAATGGCATCGCCTCCAATTCCTCGGATAAAGAGTGCTACACTATCATTTGCTCCTGCATTGAATGTGTATGTGTAAGAGAAATATCCATCGTCACCTGGATTGTTTTGTACTTCTATTAATAAATTGTTTGCAGGATCTTCTACTTGTGCTACCGTTCTGTAACCCCATGTTCCAGTATCACTATTTCCTTGTGGCATTAACGCAGTGTCTGTGTAATACGTTGGAGTGTATCCTGTTTCATATCCTGAACCTGCTAATACACGAAGTTCTAACATGCTTGGAAATGGTCCGTTGGTAGGATCTTTGAATGAGGTTACAATGGTGATGGTATAATCAGCATTTGGTGTCACGGCAAATTCCTGATACACGTGATCTGGTTCGTTGTTGTCAAATTTTACCACATTGTTTGAACCACCATTTCCAGAACTTGATTCTCCTTGTTCTCCGATTTCTTTGTTGATCCAACCTGAACAGTTACAATCTGATCCAGAAGATTTTGGAAGTTTATCGAAATCTGAATTCACCAATACAGGATCTGCCACTAATGGTGCTTCTGGCTCGATGACTTCTATGGTCTGCGAAAATGTACTTATGACACCTAGCGCATCAGAAGCTGTTAAGGTAACAGTATAGGTTCCTTCGCCTGGATAGGTATTGGCACCATCTACATCCGTTGAGGTATTTCCATCGCCAAAATCCCAAGAATACATAGTAGCACTTGTAGATAAATTGGCAAATGTGTAATCTTTCCATTCTTCGCCTGCGCCTTGTCCTTGCGTGAACGAGAAGTCTGCTTGTGGTGGTGTTGCATCTGCAATTGAGTTGGCACCTAATGGTTCAAATTTATCAATGTCACACGATTGATATAGCAATGTTCCTAAAAATAGAATCGCAATACCAGCTATTTTGATTGTTTTTTTCATCATACATCTTTTTAGTTTAATACCCTGGATTTTGTGTCATAAGACCATTACTCAAGTTGATTTCTCGCTGTGGAATTGGCAATAGTAAATCTGTTGCTGTGAAACTATAGTTGTTGGCAGCAGATAAGTCAGATAATACGGTTTGTGCTTCTCCAAAACGCAATAAGTCAAATAAGCGTTGATTTTCAAAAGCCAATTCTGCGCGTCTTTCGTCTAATAGTTCTTGTTTTGTGATAGACGTTACTGCGTCTGTTAAACCAGCTCTGTCACGAATCATTTGGAACGATGCAATCGCGGCAGCATTGGTAGTTTCTTGATTTCCTGCTAAGATCGCTTCTGCATGCATGAGTAACACATCAGCGTAGCGTAATACGACCCAATCGTTTCCAGAAAGTGTAGCATCTGATTCAAATACATTTCCATTATCGCCACCATCTTCACCATTTGGTAAGTATTTTACCACTTGTCTTTGTGTTGGTTGTAATGGATCAATGCGATAGGAGAATTCCGTTCTGTTTCCACCATTGGCGTCTAAGAATGCTGCAGCATCTTCGGTTACGTAGTTGACTCCAACCGTACGTCCGACACCATTCATAAATTCTGCTGAGAAATCTTGGCTGTCTGCTTCAATTCCTTGTGTATAGGCAATGACAAAAATGACTTCGTTGTTTCCTTCGCTGTAAAAAATATCGTTAAAGTTTGTTTCTAAGGTGTATCCGTAATTCATGACATTTTCACACAGTACTTGCGCTTCTAAATAGTTGCCAAGTGTTAAGTGTACTTTGGCTAACAAGGCTTCCGCAGCTGCTTTAGAGGCACGTGTGTATTCGCCGTTGCTTAGGTTGGCAGCAGCAGTTTCCAAATCGCTCACGATTAATTCGTAAATGGTTGCCGTAGCGACTCTTGTAAAAGCAATTTCGTCTTCTTGTGGTGTAATCGTTCTATCAATCAAAGGTACATCGCCAAAAAGTCGAACCAAGTTAAAGTAACTATATGCTCTGGCAAATTTTGCTTCTCCTTCAAAGATTGGTGACATCGTTTCAGAAGCGTTTCCTAGATTTTCTAATACCAAATTTGCTCTAAAGATAGTGCTGTAGCAACTTCTATAATAGTTTTCTACAATACCATTGTTTGCAGTAATGGCGTAGCTTTCAAACTGAGCTGCTTCCCCTTCCTGATTTTTGGTTCTTGTATTATCACTGCGCATTTCAGTCACATAATATTCATGTTGTATACCGCGATTGTCATTTAAGCTTGTCGAATTTACACCTTGAATCGCATCATAAATGGCAATGACTCCAGTTTCAATTTGATCATCATTTAAAAAGTAATTTTCACTACTGACAGCGGCTTCTGGTATAGGTTCTAGGAGATCTTCATGACACGATTGGAAACCTATCACAAGTATCAGTAAACCTATATATTTTAAGTGTTTCATAGTTATATGTTTTTGTAAATCATATTGTTAAAATTGTACATTTAATCCAAACGATATTGTTCTAAATATTGGCGAGCCTGCACGCTGATATCCATACGTTGTGGCACTTGTATTGTTGATGGATTCTGGGTTAAATCCGGTGTAATCACTTGCAGTAAAATACAGCAGGTTTTGTCCTGTCGCATACACTCTAAACGAAGTTGCACCAAATTTGTTAGCTATATTTTCTGGAAGGTTGTAGCCAAGCGTTAAGGTTCTTAATGCTATGTAACTTGCATCTTGAATGATAGCATCTGTAAAGATTTTTTCTCTGATGAATTCTTGATTTGGCGTGGTTGCTGTATCAAAATCTTGTGCACTGTTAAAGTGATTGAACAAATACTGATCTCCCATGTTTCGTATTTCGGCTCCGTGGCTTCCTTGAAACATAAAGCTTAAATCAAAATCTTTGTATTGGAAATTATTGGTCATACTCCAAACTAAGTCTGGATACGGATTTCCTAGAATGGTTTTGTCATCATCGTCAATGAGTCCATCACCATTTAAATCTTTTACATATACATCTTGCGCTTGTCCACCAACTGGATGATACGGATCGTTGATAAATTCTAATGGAATTTCAGTATCCACAACCCAACCATAGTAAGACGAAATAGGATTTCCTACTAAGTTGATCCATTCTGCAGCTCTTTTTGAATCTACATTTTGAATTTGTCCGTTGGAATCGGCAAAATCGAGCAGTTCATTTTTATTGTGAGAAGCCACTATTGAGGTGGTCCATCTAAAGTTTTCAGTAGTAACATTTCTTGATAATAGTTCAAGTTCAATTCCTGAGTTTCGTACTTCTCCTAAGTTTTCAAGTGCTGCCGAGAATCCTGTGGAAGATGGCACTGGATTGAAAAGTAAGAGTTGATCACTCGTACGTGTATAATAGTCTAAAGAACCTGTAATTTTGTTGTTGAAGAATCCAAAGTCAATTCCTGGATTGAATTCTATCAAGCGTTCCCATTGCAATTCTGGATTGGCAATGTTGAGGGCAACAAAGGCTGCTTGCGAGTTGTAATTGTCAGTTCCCAACAAAGAAATAGAAGGATATAAGTCTGTCAGATCGCTTCCTGTATCGATGTCTTTGTTACCTGTAATACCGTAACTAGCTCTCAACTTTAATGTGCTTAAAAATTCACTTTCTGCTAAGAAATCTTCTTCAGAAATTACCCAACCTACAGAAGCTGAAGGGAAATCTCCGTATTTATTATCAACTCCAAAAATAGAACTTCCATCACGTCTATAACTTAAGGATGCTAAGTATTTGTCTTCATACGCATAGTTGACTCTGGCAAAAAAGGATGAGAATCCTTCTTCATAACGATACGATTGTATTTCGTTTAGAATGGTTGCTGCGCTTAAGGTTTGTACCAAATCCGATGTATATCCTGAACCGAGTGCGCTGTCGCCTTGCCATTCCCATCGTTCTGCGGAAGCTCCAACAACCGCATTAAATTCGTGTCCACCAAAGGCTTTGTCGTACGTGAAATATCCTTCTGATAAGGTATGAATTCTGTTTTCGTTTGATTCAAAATAGCTTGCCGCCGCCGCACCATTTCTGTTGGATAAGACACCTTGCCATCTGTTTCTGAATGTATTTTGGTAATCACCACCGAGCGTTGCTCTAAAGCGTAAACCGTCTGTGATTTTATATTCTCCGTAGAAAAGTCCGGCCAACTTGAACTTGTAATCATTACGATCACGTTCGAGTACTTTGGCTGCAGGATTTGTGTTTGATGTGTTACTGATGTCTTGAAATACAGAACCATCACCAAATAAGTCATAGTTATCAAAATGTCTTTGAATGGCGTAATCGCCAATTTGAACATCTGGATAGGTATTGAAGTCTACAAATTGAATGGTATTGGCATCATGATATAACGGCAACCATGGCGCTTGACGTAAGATATCATGTGTAGATCCGTCAAAACGTCTTCTTCTTGTGTATGAAGGCGCAAAGTTGGCTCCTAATTTGATACGATCGCCAATTTTTGTGTCTATTTTTAATCGGGCGTTGTAACGTTTGTAATCATCTGTAAGTAAGACACCTTCATCATGATTGTATCCTAAAGAAGCGGTAAATTTTGTGTTTTTGTTTCCGCCACGTGCGTTGAACGAATGTGTTTGAATGGTTCCACCTTCAAAGATGACATCTTGCCAATCTCTATCAATTCCTGTTGTTTGCGTAAGCAATTGTTTGTAGGCTGTTCTATTGGAAAGTGTGCCTGTGGCAGCTTGTTCTGCAGCAACTGTTTCGGCTACGGTGAAGTAGTAATCATCACTTTGTCTGGCCTCTTTAAATCCAAAAAAGCTATTGTACGAGAAGGTTGTTTTTCCTTCTTTTCCTTGTTTTGTAGTAATTTGAATGACACCATTGGCACCACGCGAACCGTAGATTGCCGTGGAAGCAGCATCCTTTAATACGTCAAACGTTTCTACTTCGTTCATATCTAAATTCCCAAGGAAATCGCTATCTACGACCAATCCGTCAATTACAATCAACGGTGCGGAATCTCCATTTAGCGAACCGACACCACGAATACGTAGGGTAGGATCGGAGCCAGCTTCTCCTTCTGTGGCAGCTACGTTCAATCCAGCTACTTGTCCCACAAGTGCATCATCGAGTCGCGATACTGCAATTTTATCCAAGCCTTTTGCTTCTACATTTAGTGTAGACATGGCTCCGGTAAGGTGTTTCTTTTTCCGTGTTCCATATCCAACGACCACAACTTCATCTAAGGCATTTGCATCATCTGCTAAACTGATATTCAATGTTTGTTGCGCATCAATAATCACAGTTTGCGTTACATAACCCACATAAGAAAATTGCAATACGTCTCCTTTTGTCACGGCAATCTCGTACAATCCATCAAAGTTTGTGCTTGTTCCTTTTGATGTTTTTAGATTCAGCACATTGACGCCAGGAATAGGAATGCTATCCGATTTGCCAACTACTTTTCCTTTTATTGTATAGGAATTTTGCGCGTATATTGAAATACAACCGAGTAGCATAACAAAGCAAGCTAGCTTAGTTTTTAAATTCATAATTAGGTTTTTAAATTAGTTAATATTCAACTAATTACTTAAAGCCTTATTCTACTGCTAAAATTTTTGTATTTTTACAGTATGCATGTTACAGTAAGTAATTATGTATAATTTTACTTCCCTCCGAAAGAAGTAATTATCAAAGAGGATAGGCGTGCACCTGTCCTTTTTTTATGCGAACTCACTTTTACTTTTTTTACATTAAGATAAATGTCAATTCTGAGTGTTGTAAAATTGGTTAACCAGATTGGTTTACCAAATATAAATATTTTTTTTAGACTTGCAACATTTTTACTAGTTTTTATTGAAGTGATGTAAACTTTTTCTTCTGGCTGTAAATTCATCTTGTTTTGCCCTGATTTTGACTTTTTTTCGTGCCGTAGCTACGGCTATGCCACTCAAAAAAGGCTTCATCATGACAAAAAATCTTAAATTTTCGCTTAAAAAATAAAAAGTTTATATCACTTCATTAAGGAAATGTTAATTTGAGTGTACTTTTTTTCTCGATAATCGAGATTTAACATTTTACAGGCTTGTGTTTGCATGTTTTAATAGTTTCGACTCAATCCTTTGTGGGCTAAACCTGAAGCAGTAGATTATTCCATAAAATCTTCTCGTATGGGACTGAACACATCGATGAGTATTCCTTCTTCTATGCAGATGGCTCCGTGTAGTACATTTGGTGGAATGTAGACGGTATCGCCACCTTTTACAATTTTCGTTTCTTCTCCGATAGAGAATTCAAAAGCGCCACTTTCTACATAGGTAACTTGACTGTGGTAATGTTCGTGTTTGTATCCGATGCCACCTTTTTCAAAATGTACTTTTACGAGCATGATTTTATCATCATAGCCCATAATTTTACGTTTCACGCCTTCGCCTACGACTTCCCAGTCGAGGTCTTTGTCATATATAAATTCTTTACTTGCTCCGAATGTTTTCATATTGATGTTTTTTTGGTTGTTTGTTGCTGGTTGTTTGTATGATTTTCTTTTTATTTCAAAGTATAAACTCATAAACCTATAAACTTTCACACTTCTATGTTGTTGATTTGTTTATTCGTGTATTTGTTAATTTGTTTCGCTTCCTGTGGTGTTTTTTACCACGAATGCACGAATGTTTTTTGTTAGCTTCTGGTTTTTAGCTTTTTGTTGATTTATGTATTTGTTTGTCGCTGCGCTTTGTTGTGGGTTGCTATCAAACTTTACTTGTTGTTTCTATGCCTAAACTTGTAGCCTATACACTCTTAAACTTCTATGTTGTTGATTTGTTTGTTTGTGTTTTGTTAATTTGTTTTGCCTACTGTTGTGTTTTTTACCACAAATGCACGAATGTTTTTTGTTGACTTTTGTTGATTTGTTTACTTACTAATAACTAATAACTAATAACTAATAACTAATAACTAATAACTAATAACTGATAACTGAGACTGAAAACTCATTACTTCCTAGGTGGCGTTCCTGGCCCAATAGTAGCTTCTCTGAACCATACTTCGGTGTAGCAACCATTTTCATATTGCTTTTGAATATCGCCTCCATAGGTTTCTGCGCCTGCGCACCAAACTAGATTTTTTTCAGGACTTTTTCCATTGGTTTGGTTGTACGCACCTTGTTTGAAATAGTTGAGTTCTCCACTGTAAGCTTCTGCGCGTTCAGTGCCGTCTTGTCCAATAGGTACAAATAGTTTTTGAACTTGTGCAGGAATGTCTGATTTAGCTATATATTCAGACTTGATGAGGTTTTTGGTAAATGTTTTGGTTTCATGACCTTCGCTTGTAAAAGTGAGATACATGATGCCTTTATACACATTGACTTCATAGCTAAATTCTTCTCCAAGTGCTATACCATCCTGAGGCTCTTCAGGAAAATCATCTTTTGAAGTTCCTACGACTGACATGTCATGTCCCCAAACTGCCGATGAATAATCCCATCGTCCAGAATTGTCATCTCCAGCTGTGTTGATTTCATAGTTCCAGAATACAGAGCCTTTGGTATGTCCTGGGAATTTTTTGTAAAATATTTTTAGCGGTTCGTTTTCATGACCTTCTCCACTATGAATTTGCCCCACGACAGTCGCATACGAAGCTGCCACGCGTGCATCTCCCGAAACAGAAACCTGCATGACTTTGCAAGTTCCGGTAAGTTTTCCGCCTTCTTCCGGCGTCCATTCTCGTTTTTCTTGTAACTCAGTTCTGGTATTGCTGGAATTTTTGGAAGTCACGCCAGAGTTTGGTGTTTTGTACGCAACCCAACGTCGTGTGCCATCAATGACTGTATAGAAAAAGTCTTTGTCTTCAAAGTTGACTAAATCATCTACGTTTGTGCCATCTCCTGTTAAGATTTTGAATTTATCCATAAAGGGAATGACTTCGCTTGGATAGACTGTTTTTTTGCTTAAACCGTCATTAGCTTTGAAATAACCCGCATTTGAGATTGCCTGATCACTAATTTCAATTGTAGCCGATTTGAACCAGACTTCTGCGTAGTTGCCATCGGCATATTGTTTGGCAATATCGCCGTCATGCGTTTCTGCACCCGAACACCAAACTTTATTCACTTTTGGTTCTTTTCCGTTGGTTTGATTGTAACAACCTAATTTAAAGAAGAGTCCTTCATCTGTATAGGCATTTTCACGTTCAACACCATCTTGACCAATTGGGAAGAACAGTTGTTTTACTTGTTCTGGCGTGCTAGAAGCTGTTGTGTATTCAGAATTGATCAAATCTTTTACAAATGTTTTGGTTTCGTGTCCTTCACTTGTAAAGGTTAATTGCATGATGCCATTTTTCACTTCTACAGCATAACTAAATTCTTCACCCAAAGCAATGCCATCTTTAGGTTCTGGTGGAAAGGTATTTGCGTCCGTTCCCACCACAGAAAAGTCATGTCCCCAAATAGGATAGGAGTAATCCCATCGTTTTGAGTTGTCGTCACCAGCGGTATTGATTTCATAATTCCAAAAGACAGAACCTTTGGTATGTCCTGGAAATTTTTTGTAGAATATTTTTAGCGGTTCGTTTTCATGTCCATCTGCACTATGAATTTGGCCTACAACGACTGAATAGGTTGCAGCCACACGTGCATCGCCTGTAGTTGCTACATTCATGACTTTGAGTGTTGCCTTCATTTTAGCGGCTGTCTTTGGTGACCATTTTTTTAGTTGCGCCAATTCGGTTCGTGTATTGTTGGACGTACCGTGTGTATTCCCAGCATTTGGTGTTTTAAATACTACCCAATTTTCATCTTCATCGTTGGTGGTATAAAAAAAGTTTTCATTGGTATATGAAGTTGCTTGTCCTACATTAGAACCATCTCCCAAAATTAGATTCCAATGCTGAAAAAAGGGAATGACGTCATTTGCCGTAATACTTTGTGGTTTTGTATCACAGGAGCTGAGTACAATTACACAGAAAGAAAAAAGAAAAAGCGAATGTTTTAAAGACATGAATGGGTAGTTAGTTGATGATTATTTTTTTGGTAGTGCTTTTTGTGTCAGCATTTATTTTTAAGAAATACATTCCTTTTGCCAACGCACTTACATTGATACGATTGAGATTTTTGGTTGTAACGAATACACTTTTACCCAAGGTATTGAGAATTTCAATAGAGGAAATTTGTATTTGTTCCGAAGATATTGAAATAAATTCACTTGCCGGATTTGGATAAATGATAGTATTATCTAGTGAAAATGATGGATTTGAGAGTGTTGTGTTTTGTGTTGGATTTGGTCCTCCAATGTGATTTAATTCAGAACCTTCCCAGCTTTCAGGATGACTTCTCACTGCTGAAGAATTGGAGCCTATTGTCCAAATGCGAGGCGAACTTGTATTGCTTGGTACATCGCTTCCAACCCAATCGACCGCATCCACGGAAGCATCATTGTTTACTACGCTTCCCGTAGAGTTTCCAATGCGCGCTGCATAATCGTATTGTGTGTCTGTTGAAATCACAGTTGCTGTTGAAGGATGTAATAAACTAGCTACTGCATCAGCTTCTGCAAAGATCACATCTGCGTAGGCAATTTCTCCAGTAGTTGCATCGTCATCAATAAAAGCAACTCCATCAATAAACGTCCAAATTGAGGTATATGCAGCATCTATTTCACCATTATCATCTGCGTCAATATCATCGCTCGAAGAAGGTGCGCCATTTCCGTTGGTGTTTACCAAAAGGAAGGAATGCGATTGTCCTTCTAAGTCACCATCGGTAACATCGAGTAATACGGTAGCATTCGTATTTATGGTGTAATCATTTCCAGAAGTTGCAATGACTACATATCCGTTTGAACCAATTGTTACTCCTGATAAATCGATGATACCGCCTTGAGGACACGGCGTTACACCGTCGTTGTTGACTGTACATCCGTTGGAAGCACTTCCGTTAGATTCGATGTCTCCCGGATTGTTGGCACTGTCGCCTTCAACTTGAATTAAATAGGTATCTGCAGCAATTGTGGCACCTGCATCACCTCTAAGTTCAATAAATTCAAATGGAGAATCGGAACCTGAAGGATTGACCATGATTTCACTTATGACTAGGTTTTGTGCCCAAGCTATATTTGCAGCCAAAGCCAATATAAGAAGTAGTTTTGTTTTCATATGTATTGTGTTAGTGTGTTATGAATAAGTTGTAATATTTTATATAAGAGAATCCATTTTCGTCCGTTGTAATTAGATAGTTTCCAGCTTTGAAATAATTTTCAAAAGGCCAATTGTCTAAACTTACATCTTGATATATATATGGTGTATTGTTGTTGAGTTGTACACTCAATCTTGCGTCGGAAGCAATAATCTCAAAGTCAAACGCTTCATAGCCAACAAAGCCAAGATTTTGCTTAATGTCGGTCCATACGGTGTTGGAAGTTGTCAATAAATCGGAACCCGAAGTATTTTCGTTGACTAATGATTTTTTGTGTGACCAGATGTAGCCATCTTTCCAATAAATTTTTAGCAATGGCGGACCGTTGTTTGATGAAAAGTTATGTATGTTCATGTCTTCTTCCGAAATGATTCCGTGAATTTGCATGATAATAACATCGTGGAATTCGTCATTGGAATTGAGGTCTTCGGAAACTGAAACCACTTTTAAGCGTCCTTTCATGGTGCCACCTTCTGCCAAAGTCCAATTTTCTCGCGAGTTGGTCGGATTGATCAGTTCGCGTAATTCAGTACGGGAATAGGAGCTGTTTGCTGTAGTAGATTCTGGAAATGTGTAAAAAACCAGCGATTCATCTTCTGTATCGTCATACATATATGGTTGTACAGGTGTGAGTGTTTGATATCCAAGATTGACCAATTCATTAGGTTGATATTCATCAGGTCTTCCATTGTTATTTTCATCTACTGGAAGGGTTACTTTCCAATTAGAAAAGTCAATATCAGCATAATTTTGTGTAGTTGGTGTTTCATCGGGAGTATCATTGGATGGTGTTTCCGTCACAGTAGGAGTTGGACGATTTAATTCGTCATTATTAGAACAGCTTATCATACATACGACTGTCAATACTCCAAGACTAAGCGTCTTTATACGATTTGAAAAAAGTAATTTTTTATACATTTGAATAATTGGTTAACCAGATTGGTTTACCAAATATAGGCATATTTTTGAAAGTTCCAAATTTTATGAATTTCAATCTGTAAAAAAGTATCTTTTGGAATGTGTTGTATTACATTGAAACGAACATAAATACTCAAGTGTAGACATTATTCAAACACTGGTTGACACTGTTCTTTTTTTATTTTCTCAGTACTTATTTTGTGTTGTAATTCTTAATGTTAGTTTAATTAGCGATAGTTTTCAGTAGATAAGCCGTATTTTTGCAATTTGGATCAAGCTTCGTCTATAATTAAGGAATATGCATTTCTGTGTGTACACAATTTTATGAGGCGATAAAACTAAATTTGCAATGAAATCAACGCGTACCGTATTCATCTACTCAGTATTACTCCTTTTGATGAATAGTTTTGCCATCGCACAAAAAATAGAAATTACAGGCACTTTACTAGAAAAAGAAACGTCTCAACCTGTTCCGTATGCTACTGTGGTTTTGAAAGATACTGCAACAAAAGCGAATATTACAGGTGTGATTACCGATGAGCGAGGCATCTTTACGATAACAACTACGCGTACTGATTTTTACATTGAAATTAGTTTTATGGGTTTTGCCACAAAAACCATCACTACATTTGATCGTACCAAACCACAATTGGATTTAGGAACAATTCAACTTGAGCCAGACAGTAAATCCTTAGACGAAGTTGTCATTACAGGCGAGGTTTCCAAAACTGTGTTTAAGTTAGATAAGCGTGTTTTTAATGTCGGGAAAGATATTAGTAGTACGGGCGTAAGTGCGTTGGAAGTATTGAATAATGTACCATCGGTGAATGTGAGTATTGAAGGCGATATTAGTCTTCGAGGAAGTTCGGGAGTGCAAATTTTGATCAACGGAAAACCTTCTGTGTTGGCTGACGGCTCTAATAATGCGTTGGGAACGATTACAGCTGATATGATTGAAAGTGTGGAGGTGATTACAAATCCGTCAGCAAAATATGAAGCTTCTGGAACAGCAGGAATTTTAAATATCATCCTAAAAAAAGAAGAAAAAAGAGGTTGGAACGGTTCTATTTCGCTCAATACGGGAATTCCTGATAATCATAGTTTGGGTGTTAGTGTGAATCGCAGGACAGAAAATTTTAATCTTTTTTCGCAAATGGGCGTTGGCTATCGTTCGCTTCCGCGAGAAACAGAAAATACCAACCGAAATTTAGACACCAACGAAGTGGTAATCAGTGACGGTGAAGAGTTTAGAAATGAAGCTTTTTTTAATATTACGCTAGGCGCGGACTATCATATTAATGAGTTAAATGTACTGACGCTTTCTGGGAATTTTGCGTATGAAATTGAAGATCAGCCTTCAGAATTTAATTTTCAATTCTTGGATGGAAATAACGCTTTAATTTCAAGTTGGCTGCGCGAAGAAACGACCGAAGCGACCAATCCAAAGTATCAGTATGAACTGAATTACAAGAAACAGTTTGCCAATAATGAAGAACATACGTTGCAATTTAGTACGTTGGGAAGTTTTTTTGGAAAAGATCAAGAATCGCAATTTACAAATACCACCATTTCAGGAACAGATATCAACAGCGATCAACAAACTGAAACTGATTTTAAACAAGCAGATTATACGTTTAAAATTGATTATGTAAATCCATTATCGGAAACCTACACTCTTGAAACTGGCGCGTTGTATGTGATTAATGATGTGGGAAATGATTTTGAGGTACGCGATTTTGTCAACGGCACTTTTGTCGTAAATGAAGATTTGACCAACAATTTTGAATGGATTCAGAAAGTGTTGGGCGTGTATGCTACTGGCGCGTTTGAGAAAGAAAAATTTGGAGTCAAACTTGGTCTTCGTGTAGAACAAACCAATGTGCAAACGCTTTTGGCAAACACCAACGAACGCAACGAGCAAGATTATACCAATTTGTTTCCTACGGTACACACTTCGTATAAGATAAACGATAATTTTTCACTACAAGCTGGATATTCGCGCAGAGTGTTTCGTCCGCGATTGTGGGATTTGAATCCGTTTTTTAATATTAGAAATAATTTTAATATACGTGTGGGAAATCCAAATTTGCAACCAGAATTTACCGATTCTTATGAGCTTACGAGTATTTACAAAATAGGGAAAGTGTCACTAAGTTCAAGTTTGTATCACAGATTTACTACCGATGTGGTAGAACGTGTGGCAACGTTTGTGGACAATATTACGTTTACAATTCCTGAAAATATTGGAACAAATTCGTCCATAGGTTTTGAAACGAATGGAAAATACAGTCCTTACAAGTGGCTGACATTGACAGGAGATTTCAACTTTAATTATTTTGATCGTGTAGGAACTTTTGAAGCACAAGTTTTCGATTTTACAGGAAGTCAATGGACATCTCGTTTGGGTTCAAAAATTGGATTGCCGGCTGACATAGATGTAGAATTTACTGGGAATTATCAATCAGGTTTTGAAACAGTACAAGGAGAGCAATCGGGTTTTGCATTTTTAGATGTGGGCATTCGGAAGAAAATTTTCAAAGGGAAAGCGATTGTAAATTTAGGTGTCAGAGATGTGTTTGCGTCACGAATACAGGAACGTTTTGTGAATCAGCCTACCTTTGAATCCTACAGTTTTGGCTTGCGTGGACGCTTTATTACTTTAGGAATAAGTTATGGTTTTGGAAAAGGAGAAGCTATGACGTATTCTGGTAGAAGAAGGTAAGCATGTTATCTTAGAAATAAGAAAAGTGCATCAACTTTTCAGCTAGTTTTTCCGAACAAAACAACCGTAGTGTCGTTGCAAGACTTTTTTATAAAAATATTAAGTCGAAATACATTATAAAATCTACTTTATTGTGCACTGCAATTTTTGTAAATCTGTAGTTGCAGTAATTTCTAAAGATTCATAATAAATTAGAAATGAAGTCGTTTTATTTTTGAAACGTATTCTTTTGCTGTTACGATTTAATTTTGGCCATTTTTTCATTGTAAAAATTTTTTATGTTGAAAAAAAAGTGCCATATTTGGTCAGCAAAAATTAATAATCTATTCAGGTTTTTGAAAATTTGAAATTTCAATTTTTCTAATTTATCCCCCCCTAAAACTATCGGTAGATAACAGAACTTCATGTGAGTGAGGGAAGCGAAGCTTTGCTCAAAAATTAACTCTTAATCTTGTTTATCATGAGTTTGTCCATTGGTTGGTATGTATTGTATGTAAGGTCGCGGTGTGAAAAAAAAGTCTATGAATCTTTAAAAGAAATTTCATTAGAATCTTATCTTCCTCAAGTAAAAACGATTCAACAGTGGAGTGATCGAAAAAAGGTCGTTCACAAACCACTATTCCCTTCTTATATTTTTGTAAATATTAATTCCTCCCTAGAGTTTCACAAAGCTTTATCGGTGAATGGAGCGTGTTCGTATATCCGTTTTGGAAAAGAATATGCCAATGTTACTG
>JBCCLS010000013.1:0-15365 GCA_039026835.1 Bacteroidota bacterium
CGTTTTCCCATCATTAGGAAAACGGTATCTGGCAAACATCACTGCTTTTAAGGTATTTTGGCATACCTAACCAACTAAAAAACTAAAACCTAAAACTGACTCCTGTATATACACCTACTGTGTAGGGATTAAAGTTGCCAGTATTTCCTGAAAATGTGTTTAACTGATATTTTAGCATAGGTTCCAAGTTGAACTCTAATTGTTCGGAAAATTTATAATCAATTCCAAAACCAATATTTGTGCTAAAACTCACATCATTTATATTCGTTGCTTCTCCCAATTCTGTTAATAATTGTGGAGAATCTAATATGATACTATTCTCTGTTAATAACATTGTACTAACACCGCCAATCACGTTAATTCCTATTTTTTTATCTACAACTGCATATTTCAATTCTACAGGAACTTCTATAAAACTCATACGCTGATTCAAGTCACCTTCAATTTGTTTTTGAAAGATAGAAGATTCTGTTGTTGGCAACTGATATTGTGAAAACGTCTGATTGGTTGGCGCTTGACGATCTTGAATATTGAACGCCACATTGTTTGTGCGGAAATTAATTGTTGTCAACTCAGGGCCATCAATAGCAGGAACAATGGCGATATCTTTGGTGCTGTAACTAAAATCAACACGATGTACTCCTGAACGAACTGTCAATCGTTTGGAAACATCGTAGCCTACATTTACACCATAACTCAAGTTAATATCTCCCGTTTTTGTATTGTCTGCAAAGTTGGAGTGAATTGGCGAACCATCTCCTAAAGTATTGTAATACACTGGCGACGCATTTGGCGAAATCGTCCAGCGGCTCAACGGTACTTTTACAACTTCTGTATTGTTTTCTTCCAACTCATGCAGATCGTTGATCATGTCTAAAATTGACTTTTTAATCGTTTCCTCTTTCTTTACTTCGACAACTGCATTTTCCTTGTTCTCAGTAATTGTTGTGGATGCATCTTTTAAAGTTTCCAAAGAAGTATCAGTTGTATTTGTACGATCGTTGGTGTCATTCTGTGCAATTGCAGTTACTTTTCTGTCAACATTTGCCTGTGTTTGTGCAGCTGAGTTGTTTGTAACGGAAGTTGTGTTTTGATCATTTTTATTGTCATTCTGGGCAATTGCAACTACTTTTCTGTTACCATTTGCATCTGTTTGTGTCGCGGAATTATTTGCAACGGAAGTTGCATTTTGACGATTTGTAGAATTATTTATGTTTTGCGCAACAGCATTCGTAGTTGTTTTATTGAATGTGTCATTGCTGTTTTTATTTTGATTTGAATTCAAAATGTCCTTCCCATTTGAATCTGAAGTAGTTTTTTGATCATTCGCTGAGGTTACTGTATTTTCTTGACGAATTACAGCAGTTGTTTTTGTTTGATCGTTTGCAGAAGTAACTGCATTTTCTTGTTGTGCAACGCTAGTACTTGAATTTGAGGATGCATTATTACGCTCATTGCTGTTTTCTAAGTTACTGTTAGAAGCATTTTGTTGTACCACCGCATTTTGCAGTGCATTTCCTTTCGTCGAAGTTTGTTGTGTTGTATTTTGAATCGAGTTTTTGTTTGTATCTACTGAATCTTCGTTTGCAAGCTGATTGGTATTGAGCAATTCTTGATCGGAAGTTGTATTGCTCTCCTCTTGTGATGTGTTTTGTTCAAATTTGTTGTCGGTATTCGTAAGTTGCGAATCAGCATCAGTAGTTTGGGTATCATCTTTATCGGATGTGTTTTCTTTAGTGGTCGAGGTTGTTTGTTCATCAGAAGGTATTTCTGAAGTACTAGAGTCGAAAACTGCAGTTCCTACAAAAAATAATAAAATAATGGCAGCAGCAATTCCTGCAGCTCTGTATAACCAAGGTAACAATACAATGCCTTCCTTCTTCTCCTCGGTTTTTTGTTCGTCTAATTTATCAGAAATCTTGTTCCAAATATCAGGATCGGGCGTAGGCTCGAAATCTTTGAAACGATTCCTAAAAAAATTATCTATATTATGTTGATCACTCATTTATGGCGATTTTTTTTTTAAACGATTCTACTTTTCCTTTCAAAATCATGCGTGCACGTGCCAAATTTGATTTTGAAGTTCCTACTGAAATACCAAGCATTTCAGCAATTTCTTGATGCGAATAATCATCAAGCACATATAAATTAAATACCAATCGATATCGATCAGGTAATTCTTGCACGATGCCCAATAGATAATCTATTGAAACATCTTCTTCATATACAATTGTTACAGGTTCATCTTTTAATACGCGTTCATTGACTACTTCAAAAACACCTTTGCTTCTGTACTTTTGAAGTACTGTATTTACAGTAATCCGCCGTAACCAACCTTCAAACGAGCCTTTAAAATTGTATTGACCAATTTTTTCAAAAATGACCATAAAGCTATCTTGCAGATTGTCTTCCGCTTCAAGCTTGTTCCGAGAATACTTTAAGCTTGTAGCGTATAGTTTTTTAGAATAATTTCTATACAATTGCGCTTGTGCATCGCGGTCATTTTTCTTGCATTTATGTATGAGTTGTTCTAAACTCACTCGTTTTATTGGTTTTTTTAAGTAGCTATGATTCTAATTATTGTTAACAGGAACTTCGTATACTAAATATAGGTCTTCTCCTTCCGTATCTTTTCCTTGCCAAAATCTAAATGTATAAGGTTCGGAATCGAGCGCACTGAAGCTAAATGTTTCTGTAATAAATTCTTCTTCAAGTGATTGGCAATCATTCCCAAAAGTTACAAAATTCACTACGGCAACTGTGCGCATGTTTCCTGCGTGTTGTTCGTATTGAAAATTGCTAAAAGTATGACAGGTAGATGGGCGTTTGTATGTAACGCTTATGGTGTGTGTATCTCCTAAATTAAAGGTCATTGGCATTTCTACATTATCCACGGGAATAAATTCAAATGAAAATTGGACTTGTGATACATCATCATCAACTGAGCATGAATTAAAAAGCACGGTACTCATTATCAACGCCAAAAATAATATCTTCTTCATAACCAAAATAATAAACTACTTTTCAAGTAGATACCTAAAATACGAAAAGGTTGCGTGAAAAATAAAAAAAATCCCAAGAAGGGATTTTTTATAATACTTTATAAGGTATGACTGCTGTTTTTTTAGCACCAAATACTGTCAATGCTAGCTGTTTGCAATCGCATCTTTTATTTTAATTTCTAGTTCTTCTAATAATTCTGGATTGTCTTCTAGTAAGGTTTTCACTGCATCGCGTCCTTGCCCTAGTTTGGAATCACCGTAACTGAACCAAGAACCGCTCTTTTTTACGATTTCATAATTGACACCAATATCTAAGATTTCTCCAACTTTAGAAACACCAGCTCCATACATAATGTCAAATTCAACCGTTTTGAATGGTGGCGCTACTTTGTTCTTTACCACTTTTACACGTGTTTTATTTCCTTTTACTTCGCCGTCAGTTCCTTTAATTTGTGTAGAACGTCTGATATCTAAACGGACAGAAGCATAAAACTTTAAGGCGTTTCCACCTGTTGTTGTTTCAGGATTTCCAAACATAACTCCAATCTTTTCACGCAATTGGTTAATGAAAATTACGGTACAATTGGTTTTGCTAATCGAAGCCGTTAATTTACGCAAGGCTTGCGACATCAAACGTGCGTGTAATCCCATTTTGGAATCTCCCATTTCACCTTCAATCTCACTTTTTGGTGTCAAAGCCGCTACGGAGTCAATCACTACAATATCTATAGCACCGGAACGAATTAAATTATCCGCGATTTCCAAGGCTTGCTCTCCGTGATCTGGTTGTGAAATGATTAAATTATCAATATCTACACCTAATTTTTCAGCATAAAAACGATCAAATGCGTGTTCTGCATCAATAAAAGCAGCAATCCCACCTTTCTTTTGTGCTTCTGCCATGGCGTGTAAAGTCAACGTAGTTTTTCCCGAAGATTCAGGACCAAAAATTTCAATGACTCTTCCTCTTGGATATCCGCCAACGCCTAAGGCAATATCTAGACCTAGTGAACCCGATGAAATGGTATCTACTTCTTCCACGACAGTGTCACCCAACTTCATTACAGAACCTTTACCGTAGGTTTTGTCTAGTTTGTCTAGTGTTAATTTTAATGCTTTTAATTTCGCTTCTTTTTCTTTATCTGAACCCATTATGTCAATTTTCTATTAATTTGAACGTTGCTAAATTACTATTTCTTTTTGCTGAAAACAATTCACTACTTGTCATTTCAAAGAATCCTCCGAAAAAAATTACAATTTCACGCAACCTTTTTAAAAACCCTGTATCTATTTAGTAAAATTGCAAAGCAAATTTAAATGAGAGTATTTAATATATTTATTTATCAAACACAGGATAACGCTTCGTTTCCAATATTCGGAAATTGCAAGCTTGACGGTGGCTAGCTTCATTGTTGATTCTATTCTTTAATAGGAAAAAGAAATATTAACAATGAATTAGCTAGTAAGAGTGCTTCCATCCACATGAAGCACTTTTATTTTTTCCTGTAGTTGCAGTAAAAAGTTTTCTCTTCCCTAAAAAATAAGCTTTTTGTCCCTCAAAATCACACTAATTTCTGGTGGCAAATCAATAAGACTATTGAAAAAATCATCCAAAAATCCACTCGATTCATCTGACAAACAGTCACTCATTAATTTCATGGCTTCTTCGCCAATCATATTTGCACCACCAAGCACATAATTTTTAGAAACAAATGCCGAAAGCTCATACTCGTACAAAGCTTCGGTGGGTTTGTTTGTAATGGCACATGTCGGTTTTTGCAACTGTGTATCTCCATTTAGTATGACATCAGCTGTAATAGACGGTTTTAATTTTGGATATGTTCTACTCAACGCGTCCAATGCTTTTTTGGTTTCATCCGAAATATGATTACTATAGTTTTGTGAACAACTCAAACATACGGCAATTTCAAAACTCAATATGGGTTCACTCTCCAAGCTTAATCTTGAAAAACTCTTGCACACAGTATACGATGTATCTTCCAAAGATATATTGCATAAGGTACAATTTGTAAATGGTTGTTGGGTTTCTTCACAATACAACCATGCTGGAATGGGTTTTCCAAATCGGGCTTCCATGGAGTTTTCAGACATGACTACTACACTATTTTATAAAGGGTACTTATTCTATCGATTTTAAAAATACAGTATTTGTTTCAATAAAGTACTAGAAAATTTGTAAGCGTTCAATTTTTAATATAAGCGTCAATTTTTTCAATAAAATGTGGTAGTTAGCCCAAAAAATGTAATTTTGCCGAAAACATACACCTTATTAACACGTTAACTTAAGAATTGATATAGCATGCAACTGTACAATAAATTAAGTGCGAAGGAAAGAGCTGAACTTATCGCAAAAGCGGGAAAAGACCGCATGACGATATCTTTCTACAAATACGCACATATCGGAAATCCTAAAATTTTACGGAATCATTTATTTATCAACTGGGACAAACTAGACGTTTTAGGTCGAATTTATGTCTCGTATGAAGGCATCAATGCACAATTATCGGTACCTGCGGAACATTTTAATGCCTTTGCGGAACACCTAAACACCATTTCTTTTTTGGAAAATGTACGATTGAATGTCGCGATTGAACAAGACAATATGTCGTTTTTAAAGTTGAAAGTGAAAGTGCGTGATAAAATTGTAGCAGATGGTTTAAATGATGATACTTTCGATGTAACCGACAAAGGAATTCACGTAGCAGCAGAACAATTTAATGCGTTGCTAGATGATGAAAATACCATTTTGGTTGACATGCGAAATCACTACGAAAGTGAGATTGGACATTTTAAAGGCGCCATTACTCCTGATGTGGATACCTTTCGAGATTCCTTGCCAATCATAGAAGATGATTTACAAGCGCATAAGGAAGACAAAAACTTGGTTATGTATTGTACAGGTGGAATTCGTTGCGAAAAAGCCAGCGCCTATTTTAAGCACAAAGGTTTCAAAAATGTATATCAGCTAGAAGGTGGCATTATCAACTATGCACGTCAGGTAGAAGCACAAAACTTGGAAAACAAATTCATTGGGAAAAACTTTGTATTTGATCACAGAAGAGGTGAGCGAATTTCAGAAGATATCATAGCCAAATGTCACCAATGTGGTACTCCGTTTGATACGCATGTAAACTGTGCTAATGATGCCTGTCACTTGCTATTTATTCAGTGTGATGGGTGTGCCGAAAAGATGAATAATTGTTGTTCTGATGAATGCAAAGAAGTACACAGTTTGCCGCAAGACGTACAAAAAGAATTACGTAGAGGAAAAGAAGTTAGCAACAAAATCTTTAAAAAAGGACGATCAGAAGCGTTAAAGTATAAAAAGTAGATTTTCAATGCTTCATAAATAATCCTATCTTTACATTTTTAGAAAAGAATACGAACCCTACATCTGCATTCCCGAATAGCAGATTCTATATATAAAAATATGAGTTGTAACAGTTGTTCAACTGCTAAAGATGGTCAACCAAGAGGCTGTAAAAATAACGGTACTTGTGGTACTGATAGCTGTAATAAGCTAACAGTTTTCAATTGGTTGTCCAACATGTCGTTGCCCAGCAATCAAAAGCCCTTTGATTGTGTAGAAGTACGTTTTAAAAACAGTAGAAAACATTTTTATAGAAATACAGATAATTTATCACTGAGCATAGGAGACATTGTATCTACAGAAGCATCTCCTGGACATGATGTGGGCATTGTTACCCTTACGGGAGAATTGGTCCGTGTGCAAATGCGCAAGAAGAAAATTGACTCACAAAGCGAAGAAATCAAAAAAATATACCGAAAAGCTTCTCAAAAAGATATTGATGTGTGGTCGCGTGCGCGTGACAGAGAAGAAGGTATCAAAAAACGTTCACGTGAATTGGCCATTGCACTGGGTTTGCAAATGAAAATCTCGGATGTTGAATTTCAAGGTGATGGCTCCAAAGCAACGTTTTATTACACAGCTGATGATCGTGTCGATTTCCGACAATTGATCAAAGACATGGCAAAAGCCTTTAGCATTCGTATTGAAATGCGCCAAATTGGATTTCGTCAAGAAGCCGCGCGCTTGGGCGGAATTGGCTCCTGCGGACGCGAATTGTGTTGTTCTACCTGGTTGACCGATTTCCGTTCTGTAAATACGGCTGCAGCCAGATATCAACAATTGTCACTCAATCCTCAAAAATTAGCAGGGCAGTGTGGCAAACTAAAATGTTGCCTCAACTTTGAATTGGATGCCTATCTAGAAGCTTTACAGGAATTCCCAAAAAGTGATGTAAAACTCTACACAGAAAAAGGAACTGCCGTTTGCCAAAAAACAGACATCTTCAAAGGATATATTTGGTATGCATACGAAGGCGAATGGATGAATTGGCACAAGCTCACTACTGAGCAAGCTAATGAAATCATCGCGCTTAATCACAAAAAAGAAAAAGTCATAAGTTTAGAAGAATATGCACTCGAACTTATAGAAGAAGATACTAAAGTGAACTTTGAGAACGTTGTAGGACAAGACAGTCTTACACGTTTTGATAAAAAACCCACTCGCAATCGTAAACGAAGAGGTGCGCAAAACAAGAAAAAGCGTAGAAATAACAATGCCAAAGCTGGTGCTACTGCCAAAGCTAACAACCCACAAAAAGCAGGAAACAATCAGAAAAAAGGCAACAACAGTGGAAAAAACAATCCTCGAAACAAAAACAATAACAAGCCGAAACCACAAAACGCGGCAAATAGAGGACCAAAAAACACTGGAAACAAGAATAACAACAGACGTAAAAAATCGAACAAAAATGCAAAGCCCAAATAAAAGCGCATTTTTCATAGCTATTCTTAGTATACTATTCATTTCTTGTGATGGCAATCGTGTGTATGACCAATACGTTTCTACGGGAAACGCATGGGACAAAAACACGCCACTGACTTTCAAATTCCAACAGCCAGATAGTACAAACAATTACAACTTGTTTGTCAATGTGAGAAACACCAACGAATATGAATTTCGTAACTTGTTTCTCATTGTACACATGAACTTTCCAAACGGAAATGTCGTTTCCGATACGTTAGAGTATGAAATGGCAGCGCCCAATGGAGAATGGCTTGGTACTGGTATGACTACCAAAGAAAGTAAACTTTGGTATAAAGAAAATGTACGTTTTCCGTATCAAGGAACATATGAAGTAAGCATACAACAAGCCATGCGAAAAATTAATGAGCCTCAAGGAATCCAACGCTTACAAGGAATTTCAGAGGTTGGCTTTAGAATCGAAAAAAAATAGTGCAAACAACGTATTGAAATGGCAAAAAAGCAAGTCAAAAAGAAACAACAAAAACCTACTAAATTTAAAAAATTCATCAAGTGGTTTTGGATGGTATTTGCAGGAGGAATCACAAGTATCATCTTACTATTTTTACTAGCTTCTTGGGGATTTTTGGGGGAAATGCCTTCGTTTGAAATTTTAGAAAATCCACAAACAAACTTAGCAACACAGGTAATTTCCGCCGACGGAAAAGTATTGGGAAAATATTACCTAAAAGACAACAGAACGCCTGTTGATTACAAAGAGTTACCTAAAGATTTGGTCAACGCATTAATTGCTACAGAAGATGCACGTTTCCACGATCATTCCGGAATTGATGTGCGCGGTACTGTACGTGCATTTGCGTATTTAGGAAGCAAAGGTGGCGCAAGTACCATTTCACAACAATTGGCGCGACAACTTTTTGTGGGTGTGCGTTCAAGAAATATATTTCAGGCAGGAATTCAAAAAATCAAAGAATGGGTCATTGCTACACGCTTGGAACGTCAGTATACCAAAGAGGAAATCATTGCGATGTACTTTAACATTTATGATTTTAATAACAATGCAGACGGAATTCGCTCTGCAGCGCGAATTTACTTTGGAAAAGAACCGCAAGACCTACAAATTGAAGAATCTGCGATGTTGGTGGGAATGTTTAAAAATTCCTCCTTATACAATCCAAGAAGACGACCAGAAACGGTGTTGAAAAGAAGAAATGTAGTCTTAGCACAGATGTACAAATACGAATACATTACCAAAGAAGCGAAAGATTCATTACAAAAACTACCCTTAGGAATCAATTACACACCAGAATCACACAATGAAGGATTGGGTACGTATTTTAGAGAACACTTAAAAGGTTTCCTAAAAAAATGGGTTAATGAAAATCCTAAAAATGACAAAGGTGATAAATACAATATCTATTTAGACGGATTAAAAATTTACACAACAATTGATTCACGCATGCAGAAATATGCAGAAGAAGCGGTAGAAGAGCACATGAAAAAACTGCAAGCAGAGTTTAATCATCAAAACACAAAAAAGCGTAACAAAAATGCGCCATTTGCCAAAGATGTAGAGCAAGGAACGATTGACTTTGTCATGAACAAAGCTATTGAAAACTCTGAGCGTTGGCGTGTGATGGAAGCCGAAGGAAAAACAGAGGAAGAAATACGAGCTTCATTTGACAGAAAAGTGCCAATGACAGTATTTTCGTGGAAAGAAAAAAACAAGCGTATCGACACGATCATGACGCCACGCGATTCCATGATTTACTCAAAATTCTTCCTGCGTGCAAGCTTTATGTCGCTAGAACCACAATCTGGAAAAGTAAAAGCGTGGGTTGGTGGTATCAATTATCGCAGCTTTAAATACGATTTGGTAAAACAAGGAAAACGTCAAATAGGTTCCACATTCAAGCCTTTTGTATATGCAACCGCTATTGACCAATTGCACTTATCACCTTGTGATTCTATGCCAAACGGACCTTTCTGTATTGAAGAAGGAAAATTTGGTTTGTTAGAGCCGTGGTGCCCAAAAAATTCGGATGATAAATACGAAGGCATGCGCACGTTGAAAGGAGCTTTGGCAAGTTCGGTAAATACGGTAACAGCGCGCTTGATGGACAAAGTAGGACCAGCCAACGTACGTGAACTAGCACAACGATTGGGTGTAGAAGCAGAAATACCTGAAGTGCCATCCATTGCATTAGGAACACCAGATATTTCACTGTATGAGATGCTAGGCGCTTACGGAACATTTGTAAACAAAGGTGTCTATGTAAAACCAGTAGTTGTCACTCGAATCGAAGATAAAAACGGAACTATCTTGTATGAGTTTGTCCCAGAAACCAAAGATGTACTCAGTGAAGAAGTTGCATATACCGTAGTGAATTTGATGGAAGGTGTTACGCAAAGTGGTTCTGGTAAAAGATTGCGCCATAAATCATTAGCCAAAAGACCTTTGTACAAGGAAATCATGACAGGGTATCCGTATGAATTCAAAAATCCGATTGCAGGAAAAACGGGAACTACACAAAATAACAGTGACGGTTGGTTTATTGGAATGGTTCCTAATCTAATTTCTGGTGCTTGGGTAGGCGGAGAAGATCGCCAAATTCGTTTTGCATCAACAGCTTATGGACAAGGAGCTTCAATGGCATTGCCTATTTGGGCTGTCTTTATGAAAAAGTGTTATGCAGACAAATCATTATCAGTCTCTAAAGATAAATTTCCTGCGCCTGACGAAGAGGAAATGACCATTAATGTGGATTGTGATAAAATCGCCGAAAAGAAAAAAGAAAACAAAGGAGAAGACACGGACGATAAGTTAGAAGGCATCGACTTTGATTGATAATTTTAAATTATTCCTAAAAATTTAAAACATCTTTTAAAATTTCGTAATTTTCAATCAAAATTTTGATTGATGATTAACAAAAAGATACATTCAGTACAAGAAGCTGTTGCAGGTGTTACGGACAATATGACGCTGATGCTTGGTGGATTTGGTTTGTGTGGAATTCCTGAAAATACCATCGCCGAATTGGTACAGCTAGGTGTTACAAACCTTACCTGTATTTCCAACAATGCAGGAGTAGATGATTTTGGTTTGGGCTTATTACTACAGCAACGTCAAATTATAAAAATGATCTCTTCTTATGTTGGAGAAAATGATGAATTTGAACGTCAAATGTTGTCTGGCGAATTGGAAGTAGAACTCACACCACAAGGAACACTTGCCGAAAAATGTAGAGCAGCACAATCAGGATTTCCAGCATTTTATACACCTGCAGGTTACGGAACTGAAGTAGCCGAAGGAAAAGAATCCAGAGAATTTAACGGAAAAATGTACATCTTAGAAAAGGCCTATGAAGCAGATTTTGCATTTGTAAAAGCGTGGAAAGGTGATGCAGCAGGAAATTTAATTTTCAAAGGAACCGCGCGAAATTTCAATGCTTGTATGTGTGGCGCTGCAACCATTACAGTGGCTGAGGTAGAAGAATTAGTCCCTGTGGGGGAATTGGATCCTAATCACATACACATTCCAGGCATTTTTGTACAACGCATTTTTCAAGGAGATAAATACGAAAAACGGATAGAACAACGAACTGTACGAAGTCGTTAATGTATCAATTATTTAATGTAAAAATGTACTAATTATTTGATGTTCAATGAAAAATGTTGTTGTTGATAAGTCCTTTGAAGTTGCATTGCTGATCATTGAATATTGCGAAAAATTAGAAATCGGAAAGAAGTTTGTGATTTCCAAGCAGCTTTTAAAATCTGGGACTAGTATAGGTGCTAATGTTCATGAAGCTCAAAATGCAGAAAGTAGAGCAGATTTTATTCATAAAATGAAAATAGCGGCGAAAGAACTTGAAGAAACAAAATACTGGTTAATCCTATGTGAACAATCAAAAAATTATCCTACGGATGCGGTTCTAAATAAGAAAGTGAGAGAGTTAGGGTTAATTATTTATAAAATATTAAGCACAAGCATCAAAAAATAGCAATTGATACATTGAAATATTAAAAAATTATCTAATGATAGTTTTTAAAATGAGAAAGCAAAAGGTAATCGTTTATAAAATATTAAGTACAAGTATCGAGAAATAGTAATTGATACATTGTTAAATTAAAAAATAGATACATTAGTTATATGTTAGACAAAAACGGAATTGCAAAACGAATCGCAAAAGAGGTAAAAGATGGATACTATGTAAACTTGGGAATAGGCATTCCTACCTTGGTTGCTAATTTTGTCCGAAATGATATAGAAGTAGAATTTCAAAGCGAAAACGGCGTACTTGGGATGGGACCTTTTCCATATGAAGGAGAAGAAGATGCAGATATTATCAATGCCGGAAAACAAACCATTACAACGCTGCCGGGCGCCAGTTTTTTCGATTCGGCAATGAGCTTTTCTATGATTCGAGGCAAACATGTCGATTTAACCATTTTAGGCGCAATGGAAGTTGCGGAAAACGGCGATATTGCCAATTGGAAAATTCCAGGGAAAATGGTCAAAGGTATGGGCGGCGCGATGGATTTGGTAGCTTCCGCAGAAAATATCATTGTTGCTATGATGCATACTAACAAGCGAGGCGATTCAAAACTCCTTAAAAAATGTTCGTTACCACTTACAGGCGTCGGTTGTGTTAAAAAGATAGTTACCAATTTAGCAGTTTTAGAAGTGACGGAAGCTGGTTTCAAACTGGTAGAAAGAGCACATGGTGTAACGGTAGATGAAATTAAAAACGCTACTGAAGGAACTTTAGTAATAGAGGGCGATATTCCTGAGATGCAACTGAACTAATTTTTAATTTAACTATCAAAAACTTAAAAAAAGTGCCATATTCTTAAAAATGGGGCACTTTTTTTATGGAATTCACAAAAAAATATTCGTTGAGAAAAGTCTATCAAATTAGTAGATAATTATCACATCTTCAATAAGTTAACTTATTGTTAACTCCCAAAAGAAAACGAAAACTTTCGTGCATTTTGTCGAAAAAAATCGCGTTTAGACGAATAATTCACATAATTTTAACATATTTGTTGCGCTATTGTTAAGCGTCAATAGCAAAGAAGCGTAAATTAATCAACACAAAAATTTTATGAAAAAACAAATTGCCTCACTTTTAGTGGGCTTATTATTTGTTGGGATTTTGTCTGCACAGGAGCGTAATTGTGCAACGATGGATAACCTAGAGTATCGTAAGCAAAATGACCCAAGATTGGAGCAACGTATGCAAGAAATTGAGCGGCATACACGAGCACATTCACACGGACCAGGAAAAAGCATTTCTGGAGACGTTATTACCATTCCCGTAGTAGTTCATGTACTCTACACAAATTCTACAAACAACATCAGCGAAGCGCAAATACAATCGCAAATTGATGTAATTAACGAAGATTTCAGACGCACAAATCCAGACGCCACCGGAAAATGGTCGCAAGCTGCGGATACTGAAATTCAATTTTGTATGGCAACCATTGATCCAAATGGAAATGCAACCATAGGAATCACAAGAAAAGCCGTCACTCGAACCGACTGGGGAACCAGCGATGCCATGAAACGATCTTCGCAAGGAGGAGTTGATCCGTGGGATACTACCGAATATTTAAATATGTGGGTAGTACCACGTATGACAAGTGGTGGAAGAACCATTTTAGGATATGCACAATTTCCAGGAGGAAGCGCTGCAACCGACGGTGTGGTTATGGCATACAATTATTTTGGTAGAGTTGGAAATGTATCTGCACCTTTTGACGGTGGTAGAACGACTACTCACGAAATTGGTCATTATTTAAATCTTCGTCATATTTGGGGAGATGCTAATTGTGGAAACGACTTTGTATCAGATACACCAACACAACAAGCACCTTCTAGCGGATGTCCGTCGAATAATTTTTCATGCGGATCTACCGATATGGTTGAAAATTACATGGATTATTCCAATGATTCTTGTATGAACTTATTTACTCAAGGACAAAAATCACGTATGCGTGCTGTATTAGATGTAGGTGGATTCAGAAGAAGTTTAGCTTTGTCTAACAAATGTGGAGCAACGCCACCGCCACCACCGCCAACATGTAATGATGGGATTCAAAATGGAGATGAAACAGGCGTTGATTGTGGAGGTTCGTCTTGCGCACCATGTCAGTCAGGTTGTTCAGATAACGAAGTAACTCTAACAATTACGTTTGACAATTATCCAGAAGAAACTTCTTGGTCGTTGGTAACAGATGGAGGCACTAGTGTAGCTTCAGGAACATACTCTGCGGCAAATCCTGATGGATCTACTGTTATAGAAACATTATGTTTACCAAACGATTGCTACACATTTACAATTAATGATGCCTTTGGTGATGGAATCTGCTGTTCGTATGGAAATGGATCGTATACCTTAACAGGACCAGACGGCACTATACAATCAGGTGGAAGCTTCGGCGCTTCTGAGTCAACAGATTTCTGTGTCGGCAGTACGCCACCACCACTTCCAACTTGTGATGACGGGATTCAAAATGGAGATGAAACAGGAATTGATTGTGGAGGATCTTCTTGTGCGCCATGTCAAACTGCAGGAACCACTTTACTACATGAAGGATTCTTCGAAACAGGCTTAGACGGCTGGACTGATGGCGGAAGTGATTGTTTCCGTTACAACGGATCGCGTTCGTACGAAGGTATTTATTCTATTCGTTTGCGTGACAATTCAGGAGTTGCTTCTTCTATGACTTCTGAAGAGTTTGACTTACGTGGATTTGATCAAGTAGAATTTAAGTTCTTCTTCTATCCAAACTCTATGGAAACTGGCGAAGATTTCTGGATACGTTATTTCAACGGTTCTTCTTGGCAAACTGTTGCAACCTACGCTAGCGGAACGAACTTTAACAACGGAACATTCTACACGGCAACCGTAACACTCGATCGTTCTCAGGTGAACTTCGTATCAAATGCTCGCTTTAGAGTACAGTGTGATGCAAGTGCCAATGCAGATCAAGTATACATTGATCAAGTAACCATTACAGGTATTAACGGTGCAAGAGGTACTCGTACCAAAGCAGACGGAATTCAACCGTTACGTACAGGACCGCCAAGCACATCAGCTAATGATTTACTCATAACTCCGACAATTACACGAGGAGCTATCACGGTGAATTTAGAAAGCTATACTATCAACTCATCTTACAGAATCTTGAACTTACTTGGGCAAACCGTAAAAGCAGGAACTTTAAAAGATGGAAGATTGAATGTAAGCGAACTTAAAACAGGAGTGTATATGTTAGAAGTAAATGATGAAGAAGAAACAATTATTCAGAAATTTGTGAAGCAGTAAGCGCTAACTTCAACATAGATTATAAAACCAACCACTCCCAAGAAACGACTTGGGAGTTTTTTTATGACTGTAAACTAACAAAAGCGGACTTACGCCCGCAGGCGCGACATTTCTTGGGACGCGAGAGCTTGGCGAGCTGGTCTTGGCCCGGGAACCGAAAACGGCCGAACATCGCGAGTACGGCGATGCCGATGAGAAAGAAGGTGACGATCTTAA
>JBCCLS010000014.1:0-15306 GCA_039026835.1 Bacteroidota bacterium
AAAATTTATGTCAAAAATTAAACTTGGATGCTTGATATTGTTGGGATTGTTCTCCTTTTCAGGAAATCTCTATGACACCACATGCAACACAGTGATTGAAAAAAATTTGGTAATGAATCCTGTTGTTTTTGAAGTGTGTGATGATGATGGTTTTGCTGAAATTGATATTTCAAGTGTTGAAAATTTAGTATTGCAAGCCTATGATGGCGGAAACGGTAATATTGAAGAAGAAGTGGTGATTTCCACCTCTTTTGGACATGTTATAAAACTAGGCAACCTTTCTTCAGGAACCGTTACAACTCAAATTATTTGCGATGCACCAAGTGCGCCATTTTCAGATATTGCAGTGGATGAAAATAGTGTAATTTACGTTACGGATTTCAGTTCCATACGTGTTCTTGATGAAACCAATTGTTCCACAGCTGTAGTTCCTGGAATTGGAAGTATTTCCGCTGTAAATTCCTTATCGTTTGATACGCAAGGAAACCTTTATTTTGGTGGTGGTAATAACAGCAATGTTTTCCGATTTGACAGCGATGAAATGACACCACCGTATGTGTGGCATAACTTTGGAAGTGGCGCACCTAGTGGCGATTTTGTGGTATTGGGAGACAAAATGTATATCTCTTGGTCTATAGGCGGAAGTGTGCGACTCTACGAAGTAACCATTGATGCGGCGTTCAATTATGTTTCGCATGTAGATTTAGGCACGATTCTCAACGATACCTTCGGACTTGCTAGTGAATTAGGACAATTGTACGGAGTAACTACTTCGGAGTTGTACCGAATTGATTTAGATACTTTTACCTTTACAACAATTGCCACCAATAATTTTGCCAATGGTTCTTGGTTTGGTGCTGCAGGATTGCACGAAGCTTTTGGTTTTGTTGCTTCTACGCATATCAATCAGGCAGATGCCAATAGCAACTCCAATCCGCTACCAGATGCTTGGAACAACACGCAACAAGGTGCGCAAACTGTATATGTGCGTGTAGAAAATATTGTGACAGGCGTAGTAGAAGTTGTAGAAGTCAATATTGTTGTTGGAATAACGCCCACACTGACAGCGCCATCTGAGTTGTTTGCTTGTAATGATGGAAATACTAACACAGATTTTGATTTAACAGAAGTAGAAACAGAATTGCTTCAAAATGTAACCAATTCTGTAACAACAACCTATTACACTTCTGAAAATGATGCGTTGGAAGCGACAAATGCCATCAATTCTAATTATACCACAACACAGACGCAAGAAACTATTTATGTGCGTGTACAAAATGTAGCGGATAATTGCTTTGCTACAAGTCAATTTACCATTACAGCAAATGCATCGCCAAGTATCGTTACACCAGCAGATGTGATGCAATGTGAAGTTCAAAACAATGGTATTGTCGATTTGACACAGGTAGAAGCCGAATTGCTTCAAAATAATACCATTGCTGTCAATACAACCTATCATGCAAACCTTGCAGATGCTACAACAGGCACAAATACTATTGCTCCTAATTATCAGGCAACATTGGGACAACAAACCATCTATGTACGTGTAGAAAGTGCTATCAATCCAGATTGTTTTGAAACTACACAATTTGGAATCACACTTAGTGAAAATCCGATAATTGTTACACCAAGTGATATTGTACAGTGTGAAGATGAAAACAATGGCTTTTTTGATCTTACACTCGTTGAAACCGAATTGCTGCAAAACAACACGCTTCCTGTGACGTTATCGTACTATACAACCTTGGCAGATGCATCAATCGCCGTAAATGCGATCAGTACCAATTATCAAATTCCTGTTGGACAATTTCCTATTTTCGTTCGTGTGAATAGTACTGTTGACACAGGATGTTTTGAAATTGCATCGTTTTCTATCATTCGTAGCGAAGATTTGCAATTGACTGTACCAAACAATCTCACGCAATGTGAAAATGAAAACAATGGCATTTTTGATCTGACGCAAGTCGAAACAGAAGTATTGCAAAATGTAACATCATCCGTGACGGTAACCTATCACACAAGTCAAGCCAATGCGTCTACAGGAACCAATCCGATAGGCGACAGTTATCAAATTACAACTGGACAAGAAACAATTTTTGTTCGAGTTGAAATTAACGCGAATGATAATTGCTTTGCTACCACACAATTTGACATTATACAGGGAGAAAGCCCAAATCTTACGACACCAACTGATCTCGTGCAATGTCCAGAAGACAACAACGGATTGTTTGAACTGACGCAGGTTGAAACTGAGTTGCTTCAAAATGTTACGGAAACAGTGGACGTCAGCTATCATACTACAGAAACAGACGCCAACGCCAATACAAATCCGTTAGATACAAATTACAATCCACCATCCAATCAAGAAATTGTATTTGTACGTGTAGCAAATACAATCTCTAACTGCTTTTCTGTGGCACAATTTCAGGTGATTACACAAGACAGTTTGTCCATTACGTCACCAAGTAATTTGACGCGTTGTGCAAATGAAAATTCGCTTGTATTTGATCTCACGGAAGTGGAAGCGGAACTTTTACAAGATGTGACACAAACTGTAGTGGTGTCGTATCACGCTTCCGCAGATGATGCCAATGATAATGTAAATGCGCTTGCTACAAATTATACACTTACCACGCCGCCAACGACTATTTTTGTGCGTGTGGAAGATGTAGCCACCAATTGTTTTGAAACCACTCAATTTGCGATTGAAATTTTGGCAATTCCTTCCGTACAACCGATGGTGAATTCGCCAAGTACCCGTTTATTGACAGACTGTGCTATTGATGCGGATAGCAATGGTTTTTTCGACTTAAATGATGCGTATCCACTCATTATTTCAGGAAATACAAGTTATGCGGTAGAGTTTTTCCTTTCGGAAGCAGATGCCGAACAAGAAATCAACACGATTGATCCGATCTTTTACGCAGTCAATTCTGTACAAGAAATCTTTGTGACAGTAACCAATGACAATGGTTGTAAAAGCATCACCAATTTCTTTGTAGATCCGGCGTGTTATGATACTGTTGTAGATATTACCAACATTTCCTTCCCAGGATTTTTTACACCAAATAACGATACTGCAAACGACACGTGGAATGTACAAGGAATTTCTTCCAGAGTACAGCAAACTTCCATCATGTACATTTTTGATCGCTATGGGAAATTGCTGTTCTATTTTAGACCGGGACAAATACAAGGTTGGGACGGTATGTACCAAGGACGATTGATGCCGAGTAGTGATTATTGGTATAAATTTGAAACTGCTGAAGGACGCACCTTTACAGGAAGTTTTTCTTTAATACGATAACATGCAAGCCAATTTCAAACCTTATTACGCAGTCATTTTTACTTCAATTCAAACAAAAACGTTGGAAGGCTATGCAGAAATGGCACAGCAAATGGAAGACACAGCCAAACAACAAGCAGGATTTATTGGTATTGACAGTGCCAGAAATGCTGTGGGGATTACCGTAAGCTATTGGGAAAGTTTAGAAGCCATTCAACAGTGGAAACAACACACCGATCATATCATTGCTCAACAAAAAGGCATCAAAGATTGGTATGCCTATTACAATGTAAAAATCTGTAAAGTGGAGCGTGAGTATGACTTTATAAAAAATAATATGTATTGATTTTTAGGAATACACTCAATAAATTTTCAATCATTAAATAAACATTTAAATTCAAAAATAATCTATGATTAAGAAAACTACTTTTCTTTTTGTATTTCTTGTATGTTCATTCGTTACTGCACAGGAAACAATTGTTTCGGCAGCCAATGAAAGTACCGGAAGTAATGGAAGTGTTGCTTTTTCCGTCGGATTGATTTCAGTTGAAACGCTAGAAAGTGCAGACGGAAGTGTAAGTCAGGGAATACAAATTCCGCTGGAAGTTACACAATTACTAAGCGTGGACGATCCACAATTCAATAATGTAAGTGTGCAAGTATATCCCAATCCTACAACTGATGTTGTCATTATAAACTCAGGGAATCATACTGATTTAGGCTTTCAACTGTATGACATACATGGAAAACTAATGACACAACAAAACAACAAAATGTTGCGTCAAATCTCTCTCAAAGGATACAAAAGCGGTGTATACCTTTTCAAAATTCTTCATGAGAATAAAGCAATCAAAACATTTAAAATTCTAAAAAAATAATACATGAAAAAAATACTACTTTCACTGGTAATGCTGTTAATTACCATAACCACTTTTGCGCAAGCACCAGATTTAATCAATTACCAAGCAATTATTAGAAATGATAGCGGAAACTTAGTTCAAGATTCTAATGTCGGTATTCGTGTAAGTATTTTACAAACCAATGCTACAGGAACCGCAGTGTATACAGAAACACATACTGCGTCTACCAATACTAACGGATTGGTTACGATTATGATTGGAGGCGGAACTACTTCTGACGATTTTTCCACAATAGATTGGAGTACAGGACCGTATTTTATCAAAACAGAAACAGATATTACCGGCGGAACCAATTATACCATAACAGGAACGAGTCAGTTAGTAAGTGTTCCGTATGCGTTACATGCTAAGACTGCTAGTTCTATCTCATCTCAAAATAATGAAGTATCAGACATTCAAGTTTCAAGTACTAATATTGTACCTGTGAGTAATTATTTAGTATTTGATGCTTTTGATGCTATTGTATATGTGTATAATAGCACTACTGGAGTTTGGTCTTCCCAAACGATAAACCCAAGTGTAAGTCAGACTTCAGTGTTATCTTCCAACGGAAACTTCTTAGTATTTGATGATTTTGACAATATTGTATATGCATATAGTAATGCAACTGGTACTTGGTTTTCGCAAACGATCAATCCTAGTGTAAGTCAGGCTTCAGTATTTATTTCTGAGGGTAACTTTTTAGTGTTTGATGATTTTGATGATATTGTATATGCATTTAGTGGTAAAACAGGTACTTGGTCTCCTCAAACGATGAATTCTAGTGTGAGTCAGGCTTCAGTAGTTGTTTCTAATGGGAATTTTTTGGTGTTTGATGATTTTGATAATGTTGTATACGGATATGGTAATTCCTCAGGAGCATGGTCTCCTCAAAGTATAAATGCAAGTTTAAGTCAGGGTTCTGTATCATCTTCTAACGGGAACTTCCTTGTGTTTGATAATTTTGATGATATTGTGTACACATTTAGCAATGTAGCAGGCACTTGGTCTTCTCAAAGTATTAATGGATCGGTAAGTGGTAGCTCAGTAATTATTTCTGGCAATTAAAAAATAATATGAAATGATCACCAAAATAGTTCAAAAGATTCAAAACAATAAAATCAAAACAACTATTTTGGTGATCGTATTAATTGCCTACTATTTCTGTTTGCCAGATACACTTTTCAATACGCCAACTTCAACCGTTATAGAAAGTCGTGAGGGAATTTTGTTAGGTGCGAAAATTGCAGATGACGGACAATGGCGTTTTCCAGAATTAGACTCAGTTCCCGAAAAATTCAAAACCTGCATTATACAGTTTGAAGACGCGTATTTTTACAGTCACCCAGGATTCAATCCAGTGTCTATGGCCAAAGCTTTCTGGCAGAACATAACATCGGGCGAAGTAAAACGTGGCGGAAGTACCTTAACACAGCAAGTAATACGCTTGTCACGACAAGGAAAAGAACGGACGTATTTTGAAAAAGCCATAGAAATTATTCTCGCTACACGCTTGGAATTGCGCTGCTCCAAAGAAGAAATTTTAAAATTGTACACATCGCACGCACCATTTGGTGGTAATGTTGTTGGATTGGATGCGGCTGCATGGCGTTATTTTGGCAGAAGACCACAAGAATTGTCGTGGGCGGAAAACGCAACATTAGCTGTGTTGCCTAATGCTCCAAGTCTAATTTACCCAGGAAAAAATCAAATACGCTTAAAAAATAAACGCGATCGCCTCTTAAAAAAACTCTTTGACGAAGCAATCATCGATCAACTCACATATGAATTAGCAATTGAAGAACCGCTGCCGCAGAAACCGTATGCGTTGCCACAAACAGCAACACATTTGTTAGATAAGGTCACAGAAACTCACAAAGGAAAACGTGTGCAAACTTCTGTAGAAACTTTTATTCAGCAAGAAACCAATGCCGTTGTTGCCAAACATTACAACGAATTACAGCAAAATCAAATTTACAATGCGGCTGTCCTAATATTAGACGTAAAAACACGAAAAGTGCTGGCGTATGTTGGTAATACGCCGACGGATAAAGCGCATCAAAAAGATGTCAATATCATTCACAAACCCAGAAGTACGGGAAGCATTATAAAGCCTTTTTTATATACGGCCATTTTAGATGCAGGCGAGTTGCTTCCTAATTCATTAGTGGTTGATGTACCAACACGCATTGGGAACTACACTCCCAAAAACTTTAAAGAAACCTATGACGGTGCTGTCACGGCCAAACGTGCTTTGTCGCGCTCTTTAAATGTGCCTGCAGTGCGAATGTTGCAACAATTTGGCTTGGATAAATTTCATTATTACTTGCAAAAACTACAATTAAAAGATATATCGTATAGTGCCGATCATTATGGACTTTCATTGATACTTGGCGGCGCAGAAAGCAATTTATGGGATTTGTGTAAAACCTATGCAGCATTTTCATCAACCTTGACACATTTTGGAAACAATTCAAGTCAATACTTTACCAATGAATTTTGTGAACCTTCTTTTTTGAAAGATGATACTGTTGATTTTGGAACGCTCACGGCTGAGAAAACTATTTTTGATGCAGGTGCAGTGTATTTGACCTACGAATCGCTAAAAGAAGTCAATCGACCAGAAGGAGAAGAAAACTGGGAATTTTTTGATTCTAGCAAGCAAATTGCTTGGAAAACAGGAACAAGTTTTGGTTTTCGTGATGCGTGGGCTATCGGGACTACCAAAGATTACGTGGTGGGCGTTTGGGTAGGCAACGCTGACGGTGAAGGTCGTCCAGGATTGATTGGAACGATGGCGGCGGCACCTATATTGTTTGATGTATTTGATATATTACCGAAAAGCGAATGGTTTGATGTTCCGTATGATGAGTTACAGGAAGTAGAAATTTGTACCAAAAGCGGCTACAGAGCCTCTCAATTATGCGAAGAAAAACAATTGCAATACATTCCTAAAAGCGGACTCAAAACCAAACCGTGTCCGTATCATGTATTGGTGCATTTAGATACTGATGAACGCTATCAGGTCAATTCGTCTTGTCAGCCGTTGAGTCAAATGGTACACAAAAGTTGGTTTGTATTGCCGCCACTGATGGAATATTACTATCAGAACAAAAATCCACTTTACAAAACGTTGCCACCATTTCGAAAAGACTGTACCTCAGAATTTCAAAAAAAGATGGATTTCATCTATCCAGAAGAAGCTTCAAAAGTATTTCTTCCCAAAGATTTTGATGGAAAAACCAATGGCATCGTAGTACGTTTAGCACATTCCATTCCTGATACAAAAGTATTTTGGTATGTAGATGAAACTTTTTTGGGTGAAACAGAAACCATTCATGAACTAGAAATTAAACCTACTGCAGGCGTTCATACAATTACTGTTGTAGATGCATTAGGCAACGAAGCCAAACGAACTATTGAGATTCAGGAATGAGGTTACAAATGTAATTTTTTTATAATTTAACGATCAATGTTGTGCTATTTCCAGTAAAAAATATACTTTTTTAAAGATGATTATTTCACAAGAAACACATAAAGACAGACCCAATTTCACATATGATTTAGCGAGTGTCGATAGAAATACAAAAGCGATTGCGATTAACGATAAAACGATCAATTTATCTTGTTTACCAGAATTTCAATTTGAAAAAGTATGGTTGATTTGCCTAAACCAGAAGACTTTTGAAAACGTAATCTCTCAAATTTCACCTGTGTATGTAAGCATATATGGCTGCAAGGTAAAGGATTTGTCTTCACTCGAAACACTTACCAAGGTAGAAACCATTATAAAAGATTGGAATACAAAAGCTGTAGATTTTTGGGATTTTAGGAAAAATTTAAAACTCCAAACCTTATATATAGCAAATATGACCAAAGTAACTTCGCTCGAAAAACTATCTTGGGCGACCTCTTTAAAAAAACTAAAAATCACAGGCGGATTTAATTTTACATGGAAGTTTACCTCGCTCAAACCCTTGGAAACGCTTACAAAACTGACGTGGTTGACATTAGCGAATGTGAATGTAGTTGATAAAAGTCTTCAACCGTTATCTAATTTAATCAATTTAAAAACGTTAGAACTTACCAATCAATTTCCTACAGCAGAGTTTGCCAAACTTTCTACACAATTAAAAAATACGATGTGTGACAAGTTTCATCCGTACACAGAAGTGGAATTTTTAGGTGTTGATGGAAAATTACAATACGATGTGATGATTACAGGAAGCAGAAAGCCATTTTTGAATTCCCAAAGAGATGCAGAGAAGATAGCAACGTATGTACAAAAGTTCAATACAATGGTCGCTACATTTGAAAAATGACATAGCCCAAAAAGTAATGTTTACGTCACTTTTGGGCTATTTTAATGTACTATAGTAATACATTTTCTACTTCTTAAAAACCTGCACTGGATTGCCTAATTGCAACTGTTTGTGTTGCATCCACTTTTGCTTTGCAACAGCATCTTTGCGCAGTTGATTTTGTGCGCTAATTGCAATTTCCAAGCGTGCATACGCTAGTTTTTTGTTTAAAAATTGTGAGCGTTCTTCGCTTGCTTGTACTGTAATTCCCGTGGGAATATGTTTCATTGTTACGGCCGTTTCTACCTTGTTGACATGTTGTCCACCAGCACCTGAACTTCGCGCAGTGGTTACTTGCACTTCTTTTGGTGACCACGAAATAGTGGTTGGTGCCACATACACTTGTACATTGACAAACCAGTTTTTGCGCTGATGATGTGTACGATACGGACTTCTAAAAATGAATTGTATCGTGCCTTGCCAGTGATTTTTAAAATCCAACGCATCGCCCGTAGCGCGCAACCAAACTGACTTATAGTTTTGATACGGTGTGGCTACCAATTCAATGACGTTGAAGGTGAAATTTGGCAATCGTGTCAACTTTTCTGTTAAGTATTTTACGGCTAGGCAGCATTCTTCGGGTCCTGAACCTGAAGAAATTTGCACCCAAAATTGATTGTCCATAATTTTTATTTTTTTAGTTGAGTTATTATTAAGATGCTAGAATCAAGACCTTTTAAAATATCGTTGCCTTCTATGCAAAAATCTATTTAGTTTCGAAGTACTTCTCGATACGATTTTTCGTCCCTCAAAATCACTCGAAGTGACGGATGAAAATCGAACTTGAAATTGAGTTTGAAACATTCAAAGCGACATTTAACTTCAAATCGGTATTTAGTTCTTGACTAATCCCTAGAATCTAATTCCTAATTCCTTTTTCAATGTACCAATGCTTTTTTCAAACACGAATCTTGCTTTGATTTTGACAGATTACCACGCTACACTCGAAGTGACGGATGAAAATTGAACTTGAGTTTGAAACACTCAAATCGACATTTAACTTGAAATCGGCATTTAGTTCTTGACTAATTCCTAAAATCTAATGCCTAATTCCTTTCTAAATGCACCAATGCTTATTTCAAACACGAATCTTGCTTTGATTTAGATAGATTGCCACGCTACGCTCGCAATAACGAATCTAAGTTTCTATCAAAATCGAAATAACAATAAAAAAAGTCTAAAATCTAGATTCTTGACTCTAGGTTCTAACTTCCTACATCAAACTCTTTGTGTATTAATCCAACATGGAATTAAATTTCACGTTTGTTGTTGTTTTCTTTTTACGTTTTGAAGTCTTCTTTTTTGACTTCTTTCCAACGTTGATTTTCTCATTAACACGTTTTAATTGATTGTCAATAAAATATCTGAAATTGTTATTCAATGCTACATGTTTGGCAGCTTTTAAGCTTTTTTTAGCGGCTTTGAATTCCCCTAACTTTTCTTGCATGATTGCTTTTGCATACTGCAATGTTGCCTTGTCTGTTTGCGGCAATGAAAAACCAACTTCCAACACATGTGCTGCTTCTTTATAATCGCAGAGATCAATCAATAAAAACGGATAATAGTAATAGGTTTCTACGTATTCAAAATCAATACATAAAGCACGGTGATAATATTCTTGTGCTTTGGTGTAATCGTGCATTTGCTCATGGTAAATTCTTCCCATCAAATAATTGGCACCTGCATGATCGTCACCACCTAAAATGTATTGTAACTTTTGTACACATTGTTCCAAGTCATACGAATAACTATCCAATGCTTGAATGAATACGATATCGTCTGTATATGTTGCCATTGTAATTTATTTTTGTAAGTATATTTTAAATTAACATTAGTTTGATTCAAATAGAAATTATGTTCATTTAGAAAATAAAACGCAAACTACTATATTTCAGTTTTTTACTTTCGTTTTAGTTCATGTCATTTCTATTTTATTAAATAAGTATTCATGAATCTGCGATTTCTTTGCTCGCACAAAGAATACTGAATCAAGTTCAGCACAGGCTTCAACAAAAGAAAGTGCGCTTTTCCAGAGGTGTTTTTGCTTTTTCTTTTAGGAGAAAAACCAAAACCGCATGAATTTTTCTAAATTTCTTCCAAGGTTTCAGAAATTTTTAACGAAAAACTCCTGCTACACTGCGGAAAAGACAAAACCACTGTTGTGTTTTTATGTCAAACTCATGTTAAATTAGGATGTAAACAGGTCGTTATTTCGAGTGATTTTCATCATAAAATGAAGAAAATTGTATCAAGAAATCTTATGAAAACTAACATGACCAATTAGTTCTTAATACATTTTTATTTTGCTTCGCTTTATAAAAACACTCGAACAGACATTTGTCCTATCATATTCAATTTGCCATCTTCATATTGAATACTAGAGAAACCTTGAGAACCGCAGTTTCTCTAGTATGTTTGTGAAGACGCAACTCTGTTTCAGACTTTGTGGAACTGAAACATTTTTCTTTTGCATTAAGGATGGAGCGGCATGTCTGAGTTCTTTGTGAGATGCTGAATCAAGTTCAGCATGACGCAAAAACGAGTAGCGACAGCCTGACCTCCGAGACATCGGAGGAAATGCCCTAGTGCAAAATAATATTCTAGCGGTCCATACGGACAATTTTTGGTGTGAACGTTCCAACAACTTCCACCAATTCAGTTTGATTGCTCATGACTTGATGAATGTTTTTGTACGCCATTGGCGCTTCGTCAATTCCGCCGCCAAGTAAGGTTACACCATGCGCTTTCAATTGCTTCTTAATATCACTTTGCGTGATGGTTTGCTTGGCTTTTCGTCGTGATAATTGACGTCCTGCTCCGTGCGAAGCTGATTGCAAGGAATGGGTATTTCCTGTGCCGCGTACAATAAATCCCGGCGCTGTCATGGATCCTGGAATGATGCCTAGTACTCCTTTTTGTGCAGGAGTTGCCCCTTTTCGGTGCACAATCAATTCTTCTCCGTTGACCATTTCTTTCCAAGCGAAATTGTGATGATTTTCCACCATTGCTACAGGTCGTGCGCCTAAGGCTTTGCCCAAACGCTTGTGAATATCATGATGACATGCCGAAGCGTAATCACCTGCTAAATTCATTGCCAACCAGTATTCTTGTCCGTCGTGCGTATTGAGATCGAGCCATGCCAAGTTTTTTGCTTCTCCTGGTAATGGCGTTTGTTTGATGGCCAATTTTGTGTAATGTTTTGCAATATTGGCGCCCAAACCGCGCGATCCACTGTGTGACAGAATTCCCAAATACTTCCCGATAGGAACATTGAATTCATTATTTTCATCAGAAACATCCACAATTCCAAATTCTACAAAGTGATTGCCACCACCTGACGAACCTAATTGTGTATATGCTTTTCGGAACAACTTTTTTACCGTTGGAATTTCTGAAAACTCTGCACGATCAAAGATTTCATGACTGTTGATACGCTTGTGTGTTTCATAGCTTCCAAACTTGGTATGTTCTTGCAACATATTCACATATTTGTTACGATGTCCGTCGATGTATGAGGCTGGAATGTCATAGATGGACAAACACATTCTACAACCAATATCCACTCCAACGCCATAGGGAATGACTGCATTTTTAGTGGCCAATACTCCGCCAATTGGCAAACCGTAACCCGAATGTCCATCAGGCATTAAGGCGCCTGCTTTGGCTATTGGTAATTTTAATGCGGTATACAATTGATGCTTGGCATCGTCTGTAATTCCGTTTTCACCAAAAATGGTAAACGGCGCACGTTTCGTTTCTAACTGCTGTGCTTCTGTTTGTACAGGCGTGACTAATTCTTCGGCAATTCTGCCAACCATTCCGTCTCCTAGATACTTTTCAGGATTCTTTAGGATGGTTTTTAAACGCTGTAATACTTTGTCCTTTCGTTCGCGCTTAAAATTTCTTAGCATTACATCAATGGCAACACTAATTACCTTTCCTTTTTGTGGATATCCTATATCGATGAGGTCTTTTCCTCGTAATTTTAATTTTGCCATAATTCGTCTTTTTCTATAATAGCAATGGAATTTTTGAGTTGACTCAGTGCTGTTTTTGCTTTTCTTCGTTCTCCTCTTTTTTCAGGATTGAAAAAATATTTTTTCATCCATCGTTTGTTTGTATTCCATCTTTTAGCATGCAAATTGTAATACTCCTTTTTTTGGCGAAATGCTTCAATCAACGCATATTCACTTTCCAACGAAGGATCTATAATTCTGGAGTGCGTGACATATGCTCTTGAAAATTTTACACGGTAACATTCTTTTGGAATGTGTACGTAATACTTGTAGCGTGTTTTTCCCCAATAATTAATGTATATGTATTTCGTAAAAAGCTTTTGTACGCCAACGGGTAATTTGTTGTATGCTTTTCGGCTAATGAGTCGAAAGCTTCCATAGATTTCATGTCGTTCTACTCGTGTATACCAATTGGCTTCTGCTTTTCCTTTGTCTGCTCCCCAAACTTGTACTTTGCCTAGTTTAAAAGCTGCTATTATATGTTCATAATTGCGATAGCGTTCTACTTTGTGAGTTAAGACCACTTCTTTGAACCATCCGTGACGAATTGGGTTTTTTAATTTTCTATATCCTAACTCGCGTTGTAACTCCCAAATTTTTTGCAATCGCTTGTCTACTTTTCGTAATTGTTTTTGTCGTTGTTCTTTAATGTGAGCGGGTTTCATTATAAAAAATGATTTGTGTGATACGTTTCATTTTTTCCTGTGCTCTACATTTCTCCCAATGTTATCGAGCTTGTTGGTAGCTCTGAATTACTTTCATGACGTATTATTTTTTAATATTTAACTCAGGTTTGATATCTTTTTTAATTGATTATTTACTTTTAAAGCCATTTCCCGATTTTTAAATCGTGTTCTGTGGCCCAATCAGACATAATATTTTTAGCTGTAGCTGAAATTGGGCGATTGAATCTTGCTTTTGCTTGTACAATCGTTTGTGATTTGTTGTCTACTTCAATGGTTGCTAAAATTTCTTGTCCCTTTGTTACACTACTGCATCGCAACGAGTAAATACTGGCTACTTTTACACAGCACGAACGCGCATACGAGGCAACACAGTGATTCATTTTTCGTCCTTCAACAATCAATTCTTTGGAAGAACACAATTCGAATAAACGGTATTTTTTTGCTTCTTTTTCTTCCCATTTTTCAACTATGAACGAACTGTTGAGTGTTGGTGTCCATGTAAACATTTCTACCATACTTGCATTGTAAACAGCTTGTTCTGTATGCCATTCATCGGATTGTCGTGTCAAGGATGTAATGGTGCGTCCTTTGATAGAATATTCAGGATTGTTGTGAATACAATCGCTTAAATAATCGATGATTTCTTCCATTTTGTTGAAATCCAACATGGTTTGTTTCATAAAGAACTGAATTACTGTTTCCCAGAAAGCTTCATGCTGAAAATTGTTTCGGCTCAATCCTGTACAAGCAATGCGTCCCGCCAATAATTCATCGGTTCCAAAAGCCAACGCTTGTGCACGTCGTAACGCCATTTCAATCGTATATTCCTTAGGTGCTTGTAAAAAGTAATGCGCCGCTTTTTTCGTTAATCGTATCGGCATTTTTGACAAACTTTTCACACTTTGTCCATATGCTAAATCTATAAACCAAGAAATGTATTTGCGATTGTAATCCCTCCACGCTTCGTACATAAATTCGGGAACTTCGTATTTTACAAAACAGTGTTTGATGATACTTTTCAGTTGCTTGTCTTCATTGCGACTGTTTCGTTTCCAGTCTTTTATGTCTCGGAGAGCGCTGTTATTAAACCAAGCTATTTGATAAATGACACGTAAATATTGTTCATTTCGCAGCAACTTTGTACAGCGTTTTTTGTACAAGTGCAATAGCATATCTTTTAGTGCTTTGCGTCGGCTTGGATACTTTTTTTGAGTAAAGGAAGCAAATTGATTTACAATGATGTATCCTAGTGAATTGTTGTCATAATTGATGCGTTCCTTGCCTTCATAAATCCGATTGATCATCGCTGGGAACAATACTTTTTTGGCTTTGTTGTGTTTTTGTAAGCTTTCTTGTATTGCGGCTTCTTTTGCTTTTGCGGCTAACTTTTCCTTTAACCGACGGGACTTCGATGTATGCTTTTGATGTATATATTGCGTTTCCATGACTGTTTTTTTTGAGTGTTGTTTTCAGTAAAAAATTTTAATTCGTGTGTTTGTTTTTGTTGTCGCATGTTGCTGTTTTTATGATTAAAAATTCCTTTTGTTGGTACTGAAAACACACTCCCGAGTTTACAGTCGCTCCATTTGTCTGAGTAAATTCATCTTTTCTAGTTTTGTGTCACTTTGTGATTTGTTTTTTTAGTTGTGTTGTTGCTTTGTTTCAATTCACAATATCGTTGCTTGTGATGGTTTTCGTAAATTTTAACAAGGCCTCAATCTGCATTGAGGTTCGTTCAACTTACGGTTTTGAATTCGTCCTGCGGACTCTTCAAAACGGAGTTTCATTAAAGCAACAAAGCCTGATTCTGCAATAGAACCAGGCTTTGATACTGTTGGGTATATATTCTTCTACGTCAAAGAATACTTTGGTTCTAAAATGAACAATTCCTGCTTGTGAGCAGTGTTTGTTACGATATGTTGTGTTGCTTTTTTGAGCATATTATTTAAAAATGAGCATTAAAAAACCCGAGCCTTGTGTGGACTCGGGTTGTTAATGATGAGTTATATTTCTATCGAAAGATACAACTGGTAAAACACAAGTCGCGCATCGGAATGT
>JBCCLS010000015.1:0-15010 GCA_039026835.1 Bacteroidota bacterium
GAAAACCAATTATTCTTTAGTAGTTTCAACCTTCACACGCTTAAAAATATAACGCGTAATAAAAATTCCGCTTCTATCTTTTTCGCCTGCATCACTTTCTACTCCACTTACCACAAAAGCCAAGTCCCAACCTTCCGCTGCCATGGTATTAAGTTTTGAAGTGACTAACGCATCGTTAGCAGCAATATTTTGAAAACGAATTCCACCCAAATTGAAGAAGTTTAGCAGCTTGGTTTCTTCAAAATTCTTGACACGAATATCTTTTCTCTTTGACTTGTTTCGCTTGTCATTTTCTTCCGTTCGATTGGAGGTGAATTGTGCATAATCTCGCTCTTCAGAAGCAGAAATTAATCGCGATCTTCCTAAACCACTTGACACAATTGATTCGACACTGGTAATAACTTTGTATTCATATGTTTGTGCATTTACACTACATACAGCGGCAAGGACTAAAAATCCTATCAGAAATACTTTTTTCATATGGTTCGTTTATACATTGATGCAAATGTAAAACTCACATTAACATCATTGAATGATTATTTTTTTGATACTGCTTTTACCACCTGCACTAATTTTCGCCAAATATACGCCGCTTTGTAAGTTGATCGGAATTTGTTCCGTGCCCGAGAATTGTCTCGTGAATAATTTTCGACCATCGAGTGCATGGACTTCCAGTAGTGCTTCCTCGCGAATGCCTGTGATGGTAATATGATGCTGAGCGGGATTTGGATACAGTTTGATGCTTTCCGTAGTAAATTCTTCTGTGGATAACGGTTGTTGCCATGGAACGCCCATTTGATTGCCCCAAAGATGCTCTGCCAATTCGGGATGATCTATGAACGGATTTCTGTTAAACTGCCAAGTATAGACTACATTATTACGATTCATTTCGTAATCATCTGGTGGATCGTTTCTATGCCAATTTAACAACGTGGCAAGGTCGCCAATTTGTCCAGTTACGGATGGAAATCCATTTTCTACCGATAAACCATTGTATCGCACCGCCAAGAAAAAAATACTCCGCGCTACATCTCCACGAAAACTTCCGGCAGTTCCCGCAGGTCCTGTGTATTGTCCGTAATGCTGATTTCCACGCGAACTATTTTCAGGTCCATCACTTGCGCGCAACGCATGCGCATCTGAGTTTCCATGACGCAAAGAATCGGCTCTACTGACCCAAAACACATCTCTGCCATCAGCAACATCATCTGCTTCAATACTGTTATATCCTGCTAACGATCGCGGGAATGTATGTTCTCTATTCCAAGTCCCAACACTATTTGAACCTGATTGTACATCTAACTTAGCTCTTCCCTGCTCTGTGTATACCAACCAAACCTGATTGCTGTTGGCTGGGTTTTGATCTGCTTCACGCAGAATATCATACACATCTGCATAGGTTTGTGCACGAATCACTGTTACATCTGCAATAATAGCTTGCATCGCATTTTCTAGATTTTGATCTGCCAAACCGTCCATTGTATCATAATATCCTGTAGGCACAGTGCTTGCAACAACGCCATAGGTTGGATTCAGAGGTGTTCCAAAAGGAGCAACGGTAAAATCATCATCAACAGCTCTAATCAATACGTTGTCATTTAGAATAATGTATTCTACAGCAAAGTTATCTACTAGACGGATAATTAATTCTTCATCACCTTCATCAAGCGTATCATTTACCAACGTAATATTTGTGGTGACTGAATTTTGTCCTGACGGAATGGTTACGGAAGTTGCGCCAATAAAATCAGCAGCATCAAATGTGCCATTCGCCAACGAAAAAGTAATATTCAAATTGGAAGTTACAGGGAATTCTGTAGTAAACTCTACAGCAAACGTATCACCTTCGTTGTATTGATCGTTGACAACATTGATTCCAATTCCATTTAAGGGAATTCCGCTACCGTCATTGAGTTGACGCGGTGTCGGTGTTGCTGTAAAATAAGTTCCGTCTATTTCATTTCGCTGAATAGAATTTGAATTGTTATTTCCGCCTTCGCTGATTTGTGTGGTTAACCCAAGTGCGGTTAATAATCCAATATCATCGGCTTCACCTGTATCGTATACAATGGCGTCAATAAGGTCTGTAGTTGTAGCAGGAGTTCCTTGTGTAAAATCAAAACTATTGGCTTGATAAATCGCTACAGCGTCTGCTCCATTTTGAATAACGTTGGAACCAATCAACAATTGTGGCACGGGTGATACAGTAGTACTTCCTATTAAAAGTAAACCATTGACATCCGTGACTTGTCCGTCTAAATCTAATGCAAAGTAGCTACTGTCATTTCCGGACGTAGAACCGTTAAATAGCACCAACACATAACCGTCTAAAGCAAAATTCGGCGTATCAGATTTCAATTCAATAAATTCTCCGGTATCAGAACCTGGCGTGTCACAATCAATTTCATTAATAACTACTTGAGAAAATGCTATTTGCGTAAAAAATAGCAATAAGGATAAGGGAAATAGTTTTTTCATTATTCTACAGGATGCTTTTGACAAAAGTACAATAATCCATGTATAAAGTCCTATTTATGAATGAAATTCATAGGATATGCAGAATTTGTGTGAAAAGATAATTTCACAACAGATGCTTCACACAAAAGTGAAATAATTAAATTTTGAAAGAGACTTAACGACTTGTATCGCCAATGGTAATGGTAGTATTTAGGACAATATCACTGGCAGGGACATCTTCCAATTTCGATTCTAGTCGCAATAAGAGCATTTTTGCGGTTTGCTTGCCTATTTCTTGTGGATGCTGATCAATGAATGATATTTTAGGATAACTCAAATCGTTGAGCACTGAATTTACATAACCAATTAAAGAGACTTGTTTTCCTGGTTCTAAACCGTGTTTTTGGATCACTCGATTACACAATAACGAAGCTTCAATATCAGCCGCTATAAAACCGTCTACTTTGCCTTCGTCCAAGGTTTCTTGAATGGTGATTTCTAATTCTTTTAAATCTTCAAATGCAATCACCGTTGGATTGTTGGTTTGTGATAAATATCCTTCTTCTCGGAGTCTGCCCACAATTAATGTTGGAATGGAAGAAACAAAAGCAATGTTAGTACAGTTTTGATTTTCCAAGTGTTGGTAAGCACTCACAATGCTATCGTAATCATTTACTTGTACAGCGTCAAAACCGAGTGGTTGCATAGGAATACGATCAAACAATACCAAAGGAATGCCTTTTTGTTTGATTTGAATGATATGATCAAATGTTTTCTTTTTGTTGGTTTCTTCCGCAATACAGATGAGAATTCCGTCTACATTTCCTTTGGAAAAATAATCGAGACATTCTTTTTCTCTTTCGAGACTTTCATTGCTAAAAAATGTAATGATATTGTACTTAGAAGAACTGACAAGTTCATCAATTCCTTTCAATACAGAAGCAAAAAAAGGATTTTCAATATTAGGCACAATGACACCTATTTGCATGGTTTCTTGCTTTTGCAAACGTACTGCAATAGGATTTGGAGAATATCCACGTAGTTTGGCTAAGTTTTTTACACGTTCTTTGGTTTGTGCACTTATTTCTTCACTATCGTTCAAAGATTTTGATACGGTAGAGACAGATATATTCAATTCTTTTGCCAATGATTTTAAGGAAACTACGTTTTTCATCTGTTACATTTTATCGGATAAGAACCTGTAAAAGTTATTTGTTTGTAAAGATATGGTATTTAAAACAAGGTGCGCTCATATTATATAAATAAGCACACCTTGAATGATTTTTTATTGAATGAATACTAGTTTTTCACTAGTTTCACGCTGCTTGCTCCTTTGTCAGTACTTACTTGCGCAAAGTAAATTCCACCTTGTAACGAAGTTCCGTCAACAGCAACACTTGTAGCGTTTGGTGCTAAAGAAATTACTTGTCTTCCAGAAATATCAAATACAGTTACAGTATTGATTACTGTATCGTCTGTTACGATATTCCAAACGTCATTTGTTGGATTTGGATATGTTTTGAATGATGTAGCTGTAAATTCATCTGTAGATAAAGTTCCACCATAGAAATAAACGTTACTTAAATACACATCTTTTCCTGCCAAAGTACTTCCTAAGTCTAACGTATTGAACTGAATCAATGCCAAGTCAGTTACATCGATTGAATTTGCTCCACTATCAATATCATTAAAATCATTTCTATTTGTTCCATCAGGAATCATTAAATCAACACCTACCCATGTTCCTGACTGAGATGCACTGAATGTTGCTCTTCCAATGTTTGCGAAAGATGTATCACTTCCTAACAAACGTATTCTTAAAACATCTCCATCCGAAATGTTATCACAGTAGAAATCAAAGTGCATCATAGCTGGCGCAGAAATATCTACAAATGCCCCACCTGGGAAGTAGTTGAACTGGAATCCTGATCCACCATTTAATAAACGAGCTTCTTCATTCATGTCACCATTTAAGTCTAAATTGGTTAACGATCCACCAAATACGTCCACTTGTGGTGTATTGATGTTTGCATACGCATCACTGATAATTCCGATTGCTGGCACTGTAGGTGTTGGCGCTGCTGGTGGTAATGCTGGTGCTTCGGTAAAGTTAATCGTATACATTTGTGTAGCTATTCCATCAGGAGCTGTTACATTTACTGTAGCTGATCCTGGTAACATAGTTGCTTGTGTAATACTTACATTAGAAGCACCGTTTCCTGCTTGTGTCGCTGTTGCTGCTACTGTAGGTACACCTGACCCATTTGGTAATTCTACATTATAAGTATCAGTATTTGGAGAGAATCCTGCTACAGTCATTCCGTTAACTGTTAAATCAGATAATGTTGCATCTGTGTTTGGATCTACCGTTGGTACTACTTGTACAAAATCGTCAATTAAGTAGGTTCCTCCTACTGCAATTGGTGGACATCCACCACCTTCACAGGCTGCATCATAATCTGGCTGAATTACAATTTCTCTGTACTGCTCCGTACCGTTTACTACACCAGAAAAATCGATTGTGTATTCAATCCACTGATTTGCTGTTGTTACTGTAAAGTCATAATTGTACGCTGTATTTGCTACAGCATCTAAGTCTGTTTGCAAACGTACTCTAAAATCTACATTTGCTTTAGAAGACCAAATTTTTACGGTGAATTGATCTCCATCTGCCATAGATACAAATGGTGTTCCTGCAGCTGCTTGGAATCCACATCCAGAGAACCATGCAGCACCTGCAGGTTTTGTAACTTCTAATACTCTGCTAGACATGTTGTCCATGTTCATTTGGCTATTCGCTACGTTTGCTGCACCTACACCGTCAAATGTAAACTGAACAGTTGTTGTTCCATCTTCAAAATCTAAATTTAATTGTCCAAAAGAGACAAATGAAGATAGCAATAAAATTAAAAGGGTAATTTTCTTCATAATAGTTTATGTTTGTTAAAATTTGAATTGTTCATGTTTGTCCCAAAGTCCCCAATACGCGCCAACGTCACCTTCATCACTCACTTTCCACGATTCGTCGAAAGAGGAGAAATAAAAGATTTCGATATCTTCTTCTTGGGCCCACTTTTGGGTGTTTATAAAATATTTAATTGCATTTGTGTTTGAAGGATACGCACCTTCTAAGCTTGTACCTTTGTTTGGCCATCCTGTTTCTGTGATGATGACTTTTTTACCATTTCCTGCTCGTAATGCTCTGTTGTACATGTCTTTTACATACAACAAAGAGTAATCTTGATCGCAACCTTCCCAAAAAGGATAACAGTTTGCTAAGATGACATCGCAGGCTTCGGTAATTTCCGGACGTTCTACAAATTCGTAGTATGCATCTACATATCCTACGGGAATTCCGTTGAGTTCTTTTTTGGTGTCGTAAATAAAGCGCAGTAATTCTTCTTCTGTTAAATCACCTCGATACATTACTTCATTTCCAACACCTGCAATATCTACGCAACCTTTTTCAGCCAAGGTGACTAATCCATCTATTTCAGCTTCGTTGGTTTCAGGATTGTCGCCTAACCATGCACCGACGAGTGTTTTCATACCCATTTCTTTGGCTATTTCAGGAATCAGTTCGTTGCCTTCTGTACAGGAGAACGATCGCACCCAATTGGTATAGGGTTTGATGATTTCCAAGCGGCGTCTTATTTGCACCTCAGAAAGTGTATCACCAGGTTCCTGTCCTTCCACATAGGGACTAAAGCACATGCCATGCATTCCTGCTTTGAGTGTTTTACGCCATACTTCTTTGAGGTCTTCGAAGGAATATCCTTCAAATTCTAAAGCGGCTAGTGAAAAGAATTTTTCTTTACGTAGGGACATTGTAAGTTACAAATTTAAAATTTTAGTTGTTCGTGTTTGTCCCAAAGTCCCCAATATGCACCTACATCACCTTCATCTCCTGTCTTCCACGATTCATCAAATGATGAGAAATAAAAGGTTTCAATATTGTCTTTTTCGGCCCAAACTTGTGTATTTATAAAATATTTCATGGCATTGATCTCCGAAGATTCTGCGCCACGTAGGCTTCCTCCTTGACTTGGCCATCCTGTTTCCGTAATGATTACTTTTTTGCCATTGGCAGCATGTGTTGCTTGTCCATACATTCGTTGCATGTGTGCCAAAGAGCCATCAATATGACAGCCTTCCCAATATGGATAACAGTTGCTCAAGATTACATCGCTTACTTCAACGAGCTCCGGATGCACAGAAAATTCATAGTACGCATCTACATAGCCAACTTGAACATCGGGTATTGCTTCTTTCACTCTTTTAATATACGACAATAATTCCTCTAAAGTTAAATCATTTCGATAAAGCACCTCATTTCCTACGGCGGCTATATCAACAACACCTTCTTTTGCCAGTTCAATCAACGCAGCAATTTCTTTTTCGTTTTCATCTTTATCATCTCCCAACCAAGCGCCTACAAGCGTTTTCATGCCGTGTTTTTTGGCAAATCGGGGAATGTGTTCGTTTCCTTCGATACAAGAGAAAGAACGCACCCATTTTGAATATGGTTTTAGAATTTTTATTCTTCGTTCTACCTGTTCTTCACTGATGATATCGCCAGGTTCTTGTCCATCTTCATACATACTAAAGCAAATACCATGCATTCCTTTTCGGAGCGTAGCGCGCCAAAGTTTTTTCAATTCTTCTAAGGAATATTTACTAAAATCTATCCCTGAGTGCTCGGTGAAATCAATTCCACCGTATAAGTGATAATCTTCGTCTCTAAATGACATTTCTTAATTTTATTCTGGTTTATAATAGGTTAAAGTTCTCCTCTTCTTTCTACAAGTTCAGCTTTAATTTCTTTGGCTCTTTCTTCGCTTAAGCTGTAATCACGCATGACCCAAATTGCAAGCAACGCTGTTATTGCAGGTAACGCAATATCTGTGATTCGCATTCCTAGTAATGCTTCTGCCGTTTGTGTGCCTGCTGATGGATCGTATCCGAGTATACTTAAAATGATTCCCGAAAATACCAACGCGAGTCCTTGTCCCACTTTAATCATCCACCAATAGATTGCTCCAAAAGTTCCTTCTTTACGAGGCATTCCATTTTCCAATTCATCCAAATCACATACATCGGCTGTCATAGACATCATCAATGTGAATAAACATCCCATACCAAATGCCATTAATGGAATTGGCAAAAAGATCATATATGGGTTTGTTGGATCGAATCCCCACCACTTGAGTAAGTAGCCAACTACTGAGATTCCAGTCGCAATCATAAAGGCTTTACGTTTTCCGTATTTGTTGGCCATTGCATTGATGATTGGAATTGCAATAAAGGCTGTATACGCCGCAGTTACTGCTGGAAAGAGTGCTACCCACCATTTGGATGCGCCCCAATCTCCATCAAACATGTAAAAATTTATAATGAATACACCAAATTCTGCAACGATTTGAAATCCGTTGAATACCAAGAATGTTGCTAAACATAATTTTACAAAAGGTTTGTTTTTGAGAACCAATTTGATTCCTGCAAAAATTTTCCCCATACTATTGATGATCGCTTTTGGCGTAATTTCTTCTCTACCTTCCATTTTACTAGCATCTATTCCTCGACAAAACATTGCTGGTAAGATTCCAAGAATAATAATGACAACACCAGATATTAATGCAATGATTCGTACACCTTCTGGCTGCGTTGCAAAAATGTCAGTGTTTGGAATTAATACATATAAGAAAGGCACTAGCATCCATGCTACCTGACCAATAATGTTTGCAAATCCCATTAATCGCGTACGCTCTTTGTAATCAGAAGTCATTTCATATCCTAAAGCAATTAACGGTGTTGAGAATATGGTATTCCCAAATATCAGTAGAATTGAGAAGATTAGTAAATACCAGAAGTTATACATCTCGGAAGCATCACCATGAACTTGCCATAGAATAGCAAATATAGCGCCTGATAGTATTGCTCCAATAAAGATATAGGGTCTTCGTCTTCCATATTTTGAACTTGTATTATCTGAGATATATCCCATTACTGGATCGGTAATTGCGTCAAATAAACGTGGAATTCCGACAATAAGACCTGCTAGGATGGTATTCATTCCAAATCCTTCAGAAGATTTAAGAATCACGACAAATACACCAAGAATTCCAGGTATTAAATTATTAATCAAGTGACCCGCTCCAAAGGCAGCTTTTTGGCCTATTGGCACTCTACTTCTTGATACTTTTTCAACATTTGGCATAATAAATTAGTTAATTTTAGTTTGGTTAGTTAGTTGTTAATCACGATGGTTTGAATCGCTTGTGGGTTGATTGATATGGTTTTGGATGTTTCACCTAGGTGAAGTGAAAAATATTTTTCGGTTTTACCTTCATTAAATACAACAACAGCAATACTGTTATCAGGATTTTTTGCAGCAGTGACCATTAAGTCTTCGTCTGAATTGTTAGCATCAATAATTTTTGCGCCTGGACGAATGTATTTGCTAAAGTGTGCCATGGTATAGTATAATGGCGTCATGTATACTTCATCTGCCTCTGGATCTACGATGATCGGTGCAATACACCAGTTTTTAAACCAGTTGGGTCCACCTTGTTTGTCGAGTACCATATTCCAGTCTACCCAACCGTCTACCCAGTTATTGAGACAGCCAATGATATCGCGTGCATAGCGATTGACAGGTGCATATTTTGGATGCAAGTATTTTTCTTCAGCACTTGCCCAATCCCAGCCCCAATCAGTTGCTTCTTTTTTCCAATACCAAGCATCATCTTTCCATACAGGAACTTCTGCATCAATACAGCCTTCAGTTTCTATAAGATATTTGTTAGGTGCTTTGTTATGTGCGTATTGTAAATCATCTGCAAATATTTCATAGGTGCTTTCATACCAGTGAATTGCGGTTCCATCATAGTATTTTGAAGAGGCTTCATCTTTGTACATTTCATCTACCCATTCCTTGAGTCCTGCACGATTTTGATCGTATCCTAAGATGATGAGCTCACCTTTTCCGTCTTTTTCGAGTTTTGGTCCCAAGTGATTTTGCACAAAGTCGGTCATTTCCTGTGGCGTATAGTGCATGCTTTCCCAGTTGTTTCCGTTTCCATGCGGTTCGTTTTCAACCGTGAATCCCCAAATATCAATTCCTTCTGCTTTGTAAGCGTCTACATATTTTGAGAAAAATAATGCCCACGTATCATAGTATTTTTTTAAGAGCTTTCCGCCTACCCAATTATTGTTGTCTTTCATCCAAGGTGCTGCTGTCCAAGGCGATGCAAATATTTTGAATCCGTCTTGTGAGGCTGCCATGGCATCTTTGATCATTGGAATAAGATCGTCTTTGTCTTCTTCAATAGTGAAATGCTCCAGATTTACATCATCAGCTACAGGCGTATACGAGTAGTTTGATAGTGAAAAGTCACAGGAGTTCATGTGCGTTCTTGTCAATGAATAGTTTGCCTGATCTTTATCAAAGTACGCTTTTATGATAAGGTCGCGGTTTTCTTTACTGAGTTTGTTCAATAAGTACGCTGACGATTCTGTAAATGCTCCTCCAAAGCCAGTAATTGTCTGGTATTGTTTTTCTGGATCAAGCTTTATGGAAGTAATCGGCGTTAGGGTATCTTTCGGCGTATTGAATTCCGTTAGTTTTGTGAGTTTGTTTCCACTTTCAGAGGTTTCAAAAACAGCTGCTTCAAGCTTCAACATCGTTTTTTCTTCTTTTTCTTTACAAGCAATTATCATAATTAGTACCGTTAATAGGCTGAATGTTTTTAGTTTTTTCATGATATAATTAATGATCTACTACTAGTTTTGCTTTTACTGGTGGCAATTGCACTTCTAACAGAAGCGAATCCTTAATGCCGTTATAGGTTTTTACAATTGGATTTCCATCACGAGTTAAACCTTTAAACACACCTTTGTCTACCAAATCCCAAAGTGCATATTTGGCTTTTCCATCAATGGTAAATAATCCAAAATGATTTTCAGATCCGCCAGGATTACGCGCATCTTTCCATATTTCATCAAATGCTTCAAAGTAGAAGCAGGAAATTCCGTTCGTTTCTGTCCATTCACGCATGCTGTGGTAGTAAATTGATTCTTTGTATTCATCAGTTGCTTTACTTCCGGTATCGCCATAGTGACCGTTTGAATACGACGCCCAACCTGTTTCACCAATGTGAATAGGTTTGTCTACATCTAAACTTTTCATGTATTTGTATACACTGTCATATTGCGATATGGCATATTCTTTTGCTTTTTCCATGGCAAAATCAATTTTTTCAAGACTTGACTTTTTTCCATCGTCAATAGTTCCCCAAAAAATAGGATTGTAATGCGTGTCGTGCATTGGATATGTGTGAATGGATAAATAGTCTACAGCTTTGATCAGCTTGTTTAAATCTTCTACGTGATATAAACTATCACCACCGCCCCAAGAAGCAAAGTTGTCTGAACTTGTAATCCACAAGTCTTTGCTAAGTTTTCCTTCTTTTTTGAGGTTTTGCAGATGGTTTACCCATTTTAAGATAACATTAGGTTGTACATAATAGCTGGCTGCCCATTTTACCATTGCTTCGTTTCCTACGGCAATGATTTTTATGATATCTGGATATTGATTCGCCAATGCGACAGCTCTTTCGATTTCGCCCTCGTTTTTTTCACTTTCCTGATTGTGATCGGGAGTTTGCCCTGTCCAGGCATACTTACAATCAATCCACGCACCTAACATGACATACATCTCAAAATTTGTGTCTTCGTTTTTCAGTTCCCTGATTGCTTTTAATAGGTTTGCTGCGTGTGGTAATTGTACATTGTATGTACGTAAAACTCGGATGCCCATCGCATGGAGAATCTTCATATCATCTTTGAGCTCTGTTATGGTAGGTTGTACGTCGCGTATTTTGGTTCGGTATCCGCCATAAGAGATTGCTACATAGTCTTTATTTCCTAATATATCTTTAGCTGTCACTTCTTTTTGTGTTAATTGTTCTGACGAAGCGTTTTTCTTTTGCCCGTTTTCACAAGACACCATTAATAGCGTTACCAATAATATTTTAGATATGTGCTTTAACGTTCTCATGATTGTGTTGAAATTTTACTTTAAATGATCTTTTTTAATGTGCACACTAATTTGTACAACTTCCCCTGAACGGTCAAATACTTTTTGACTGGTTTCTGCATCTAAACTCAAGCTGTTAAATGCCTGTACACTGACATCAGATAAATGAACTTCTAATGAACTTTGGTGAGAAATTGTATATACAATTGGTACTTGGCAATAGGTAAAACAGAGCGATCCTTTTTCTACAGAAAGTGTTTGTGCCTCCGACGCAATGTTTACATAATGGAAAGTTTTATCTTCCAATAAAAATTCGTCCTGACGCAACATACACGGATCAAAGTATAGTTTTCCTTCGTCTACAAAGACACCTAATTCTCCGAAGCGACTTAAGATATCTTCTTTTACTTGTCCTGTCATTCCAGGTTGTTGCGCTCCTTTTCCAAATGGCGTATGTGAGTACGGATCGGTTGGGAACGCCCCATATAATGATGGCGATTTGTGCACGCCAATTCCTTCGTTAATTTCGTAGTAATGTTCTAATAAACGTCCTACAGTTTCAGCACTTTCTCCGTCCCAGATGGCTTTTAAACAGCATTCCAACACCGCTAATTGCAGTTTGGAAACCATGTGCCAGTAAATAGAACCTAATCCTTCATATCCGTAGAAGGTTCCTGAACGTCCTGTAAAGGCTTTGTGGTTGAATACTTCTTCAAAAGTTTCTAAGGCATGCGCGGTTCCTTCAGCAAGTAAATTCGCATACTGTGAATTCTTCATGCCGTCTAGTGCTTCCGCCAAATCACCAGCATTTTTAAAGTTTCCATTAAAGTGATATTCACCGTTGATGTCTTTGGCAATAATAGCTTTGTTTTCGTCCGCTAGTAACTGTTGGAATAATGGAGATGCTTCCACAGCTTTCGCTGGAATGGTATTGCGTTCCATAAATCCTTTGAGTTCCTTGTTTGGATACAATAAATAGCTATACTGATCTGGTCGGAAGAGTTTGCTACTTTTTAATCCATCTAACACTGCTAATGCTTCTTTGGAAGAAATATATCCTGAACTGAGTACGGCTACTTGTCCTTCTAACATTTCATTTAGATACGAGATAGAAACTTCTTCGTTGCTTTCAACCGTCATGAGGTTGTAGGCATGATATAAATTATCTTCGCGCTTGTTCGCTTCAATCGCATGTTCTAAATATGCCAAACTTGTTTTAACAAATTCTTTAATTTCCTGAATAGAAAGGGTTTCTTTTCTACCTGAAAACGCATGATCATAGATTTGTTCGCGGAATTCACTTCCTGCAATTCCCAAACCATCAAGTACTGATTTACGATCTTTGTCGTTAATTTTTCCTGATAGAATGTACTGATGATCGTTTAACGTTTTTACTACTTTATGGAAAAACGCTACCAATTCTTTAGAAACTTCAACGTTTTCCATTTTGGATGCATCAAATACATTTTCAAAGAATTTAAGAAAGCGACGCAAGTAACAAAGTGTTACCATTGATACCCCATTTCCTACCAACGCATTGTTGGCATCGTTCCACTCTGGGCGTTGTGTGTTCATCCAAATTCCACCTTCTGGTATAAAGTTTGAAATTTTTGCTAGTGTAGTAGCTAAGATTTTTTCGATGAAGTTTACTTTAACAATGAATTTATTTTCATCGCGTAGCAACGCACCATCTGCTCCAAGCTCTTCACGCTTTTGGTGAATGTGATGATCTAATGCTTCGTCAAACTCAATGGTATCTTTTGGATTTTTGAGTAAATCTGCATATTGCTTAATTCTGTACGGAACATTGGCATATACAAATAAATCTTTTTCAAAGAAACTCTCTAATCTTCCAGGTTTGTGACTTTCTATGATTTCCAAGAATTTTTGCAAGTAGATAATCTGATGATCGCCCCAATATCCAATGTACGACCATGGATCGTCTGGCTCTGCGACTTCCCAATCGAAGCCACCTTTTGTGACACGATACGGATTGTAGCCATCAAAAGTCGTTGCATTCAAAAACTTGTGAATCATACTTTCAATAAATTCTGGATAAGAAACCGATAAGGCTTCCCAGTTTTGAAAAATATCACGCCAGTTTCCTTCGTAATCTAATATTTTAGAGCCATCTATTTCACTTCGCGTATTGATGGAGAATTTGTTCCAAGGACGACTTGGATCTCCGTGACGACGACTGAATTTTAATGGCATGTATTCCAAACATAAACGTCTGAAGTTTTTATCAGTACTTTCATACGCAACTTTTTGAAGCGCTGCCAATGAAAATTCCTCTGGCAATTCAGCAATGATATCTTCGGTTGTTCTAGCTACTTTTTTATTGGCCTTTGCCAGATAGTTTTTAAAATCCCACTTCTCTATTTGGTAATTATTGTCAAAAATTCCTCCACGCATAATGTTGAAGAGCGTGTTTGAGAAATGTCGTGTGTCTCTAAATTTGTCTGCAGTCAACTGCATTCCGTCCGAAGCTGCATTTAACGCCAACAATCCTTTAGTACCTTTATCAATAGAGGCTTGAATTTGTTCCGCTAAATCTGATTCTGAAGTGATTCGCTTTGCTAAAGCTACAATATCACTATGATCGTGATTGGTATTGGTAACAATCATCCAGTTTTTGCTTTGTGATGCCTGTAACTGAATAGTTCCATTGATAAAATATGCTCCTTTTTCAGCTTTTACATCAGTTTCACGCTGAATTGGATGATTTTTGCGGAATGCTTTGAGTTGTAAGGATGACAATAAATATTTTGCATTGTCCATTCCTAGCGACCAAACTACATTGGCTTTTAAAGCTTCGCTAGGCTCTGCTTTGTCAACAATAATAGCACTTAATGCAAAGATTCCAAGACCAGAATTTGTTTCTAGCTCGGTGCGTTTGTAGGCATCTACCAGGTTACTACTAGCATTTTGCACATCAGCGCCTACACCGTACGGCAACACATTTTGAATTCCGTCCAAGACATGTACTTGAACAGCTTCCTGAGCGTTGTTAGTTAGGTTTGACTTTTTAATAAATCCAAATTCATCACTTGAATTCCATTGGTAACGAAAGGTCAATTCTAAATCATGATTGATTTCTTCGAAGATTATTTTGTTCCCGTAATTGTTTTTGTACAAATTACGCGTCACTTCAAATTTTCCTTCAAATCGTTCTGAGAACGGTTCCCATATGTGATTTTTATTGTTTTTCGTGACTTGAAAAATAGATTTACTTCCAGTGATTTCGGCAGATTCTGTGATTTTATCATCTGTATAGTATGGAAATAATGAAAAGTCAGAATTTTTACGTCCTGCAGATAATCCGCCATTGCTTGAAATAAACATCCAATGGTCAGAATCGCTCACAATACTCATAAAAAATGGCCGTACACATCGACAACGAACGTTTTTACAAGATTTCCAATAGCGATACCATACGACCATTTTTTATGAGTATTGTGAGCGATTCTGACCATTGGATGTTTATTTCAAGCAATGGCGGATTATCTGCAGGAC
>JBCCLS010000016.1:0-14945 GCA_039026835.1 Bacteroidota bacterium
CAGGTTTTGAAACTTGAATAAAGAAAAAAATCATCATTTTCTTTTACAGCAATTTCAACTCATAACTGGTATTAGCTGCTGTCTATTTTTACTCGATAATCGAGTTGTGTACGATATTGCTTTTTGTGTTTTGTTTGTGTGTATGCGTTCATGGTTTTTATGATTTTTTAGAATGGCCAAGTCACGTGTAATGGCTTGTGCATCCATGGTAATTTTATAATTGAAAATGAAAATGGTGATTTTATCATCAACACATCATACGGTCTTTTTTCTACAGTCAATTCCCAACGTTCTTCGGTTTCGCGCAATACACCTTCGCGCACCAACCAGTTTCCTCGAAATCCATTGATGGATGTTTGACCGATTTCTGGCCAATATCCAATAGCGGCTTTGATCATGCCATCAATCAAATTTTTCTGATCTTCCGTCATTTCTACAGCATCTTTTACAGGTGTTGTGGGCGAAAGTCCTGCCAACAGTTTGTTGAGTGCCAGTAATGATTCATCTGTTTTTGTCATTCCGGTGACGATGTATTGCAAATAGTGCACTGCGTTTAACTGCATTTCATCAGAGACAAAAGCATTGCTTTTTGTAGCGCCCAAACGTTCGAGTAGCATGATGAAATACGAGTTTAGCATGACCAATCCTGCATTTGGAATGGCCACACCTTCTTCGGGAAATGTAGTTGTTGAACTGTTCATATGATTGTTGTCTAGTGTGTTTATAGTCGTCTCTGTTGGTAGCTGTTGCACAGCTTTTTCACTTGCTACAACACTTTTGTAGGTTACCAATAATGCTGTGGGCAGCATTGTTTTAATGGTATTCATGGCTGCGAAGAAATTACGCTGTGATATTCCTTTCTTTCCACAGATTTCCCACAACAATTCATTCCAAATGTTAGTGCTAGCAATCAACGACCAGTTGGAGGTTTGCCAAGCCATCACCACTTTTCGGATAATAATTTCTTGCAAACTTTTGGTGGACAATCCACGCAAGTCCACAAACGCACTATTTTCATAAAGTTTTTGAATGTCCAACAGTTCTTTTTGCTGTCCGCTGTACAAAACTCGTAATGCTCTAATGAATGTATCAAAGTGAATGGTTTGCACAAATTGCAGCAACTGAACTTCCGAAATGTGCTGACTGCGAAGTGTTTTTAAAATCACCAATGGTTGTTGTGCTATGAGTTCGTTGAGTATACGTTCATAACTGTACGCTTCGTTATGTACAAACCAAGTTGGGATTTCCTGCTGTACGATTAAATGCTGACTCAGTAGCTCAATTTTGTCAGTTTGACTATATTTTTGAATCGCTTTTGAAAGTGATGTTTTGTGTTGTTCTTCGTATACCAATTCGAAAATACGATGTCTTTTTACCAATACTTTTTTCAACAGTTTTGGTACCGTGATGTTTGTATTTTGAATGTGTTTCACAATCGTAATTTGATCCAATGTGGCAATCTCAGAAAGTTTGTCAAATGTAATTTTGACTAGTTTTTTTACGATTTTTTTAGCGGTTTGTTTGCCTTGAATGAGCGCTATCAAATGCTTCCAGAAAACTGTTTGTAAAGCCATAATTGTCTGTGTATTTCCAAGTTGTTTGGCTATACGGAATAAGACTTGAATTGCGTTGAAAGCTTCTGAGTGTGCACTTGAAGTATCGTTGGCTTGAAAGGCCATAAATGTCTCCAAATTGCTGTGTTGCGTCAAGAAATTCAGTTGTGCTTCTGTCAGAGGAGTTTCTTCAAAAATTGCGCGTATGTTGGTCGGTGATGTTTCCAATCCGAGGGCAAAAAGTTCTGAGAAATGATATGTTTTTTTCCCAATTTCAAATTGTGCTGTCCTGCTTTGCAAGTTGGATTGAATTGCTTCAAACACCTCTGTAATTGAAATACGATAAGGTGTTTGTAAGTGCTCAATTTTTGTGACTGGCGATTTTGATGGCGCGTTTTCTTTTGCGGATTTCTCAACATTGCTGTTCAATATAGGAAACGTTTGCACCATGGTTTTGAGCAACTTTGAAACAGTTATATTTTTTCGTTGTAGCGTTTCGATGATGACAAGTTGTGTCTTTGTTGAAACCGTTGAAAGCTGTTTTAACGTGTTGGAAATAAGTATTTTTAGTATTTTTTCAGTAGTGTGTGTGCTTTGCAATAACGCAACAGTTTGTCTCCAAAAAATCATTCCTAATATATTGATGATTTGAGAAGTTCCGTATTCTTGTACGATACTAAATACTGTATGAATTGCTTTGAAAGCTTCCGAAATTGTGTTGCTAGTATTTTTGAGTTGTGCAGTAATAAATACCTCAAACGAAACGTGTTTTGCTAAGAAATTGAGCCGAGTTTCTGTAATTGTATTTTCTTTCAGTATTTCACGAATAGTAGCTGGTGCTGTTCGTAATCCAATGGTAAATAATGTTGAAAAATTATAAGTTTTTTGCCCAATCGTATGTTGTGTGCTGGTTTTTTGTAAACTGAAACGAATTGCTTCCAAGAGTGTTTCGGTTGTGATTTTACTATCAATTTGGAAATCTGTTATTTCCTTAGAAACTGTGTCCACTTTTACGGAAGCTTCTAATGATTTTTGAATTGGTTTTGCTAGTTCTGAAAAAGTTTGAAATACTGTTTTTTCAAATAATTGTACAAATCTTCGGGCATCTCTACGATGTGATTCGTATGCTACCAATACGTGCCAGAATAATTCTTGTAATAGTTGTTTTAGAGCTGAAACGCTATGTGCTGTTTGTGTAGTAGAAAGTTGCGTTGTAAATTGATCTATTATGTTTTTTTGTAATTGTACACCATTGGAAATAAGGTAGGAAATAAAGTGTTGTTCGTTCTCTTTAAATTCACGTGTATGCATCTTTTTTGCTCGTACAAGTGTTGAAAGCTGTTTGGCAACTTCACTGTGTTGATTGGTTTCTTGCGTAAGCAGTAGAGCTGTTTGCAAAGGCGTTTGAGCTGCTTGAATTTTGTAGTTTTTTTGAATGGTCACAAATTCACGAGCTGACCATGAAAGTGTTCTTATTTTTGACGTTTGCAACAGCAATTGCAACGCTTCTTGGATATCTTTTGCAGCAATTTGAAGATTATTTCCCTGTGTGATTTGTTGTAATACGTTTGCAAAAAAGTCAGCAGTACTTGCTTTTGGATGCTTCCAAACTACATGAAAACCTATTGAGAATAGCTCATTTTTGATAGCGCGTAATGCACTGGCTTGTTTCGGGTTTTTGGAAATTAATCTTTCTAAGATTTCCTGAATTTTTGTCAATACAGTGTACGCTTCATGTTGCGTAGCTTTTAAAAATCGCTTGGTGCCGTAGGAAGCCACTAAGGTTTCAATATGCACGTTGAGTTTTGCTGATTTTTCAAGCATGTGCACTACAGTCCAAAAACGTGTCGGTGACGCTGTTAACCATTTTTGAAGTGTTTTTTCTAAAGTGATAACGGTAGCTGTTGTGTTGGAAGTTTGTGTAATTTCAGTAGCATAGCGTACTAAAATTTGATGCAATGTCGCTTCAGACGTATACGATTTTGTATTGGCAATTTCTTTTTGATACAGCGCATTCAATTCGTTGAATAGTGAAATAAAGTGTGTCTTTTTCTGCGTGTTTGAAACATTGGCAGTGACAAAATAATCTAAGGTTACCAATTTGGTTTGTTGTTGTTGTTGCGCTAATTTTTGTGTAATAAAGTCTAAAAATGCTGTCTTAGCAACCGATGTGTTTTGATGTGTTACACAAAATTCAATTCCGAATGTATACAAATCCAAAATGTCAACATGTACTTGTTTTGTCGTTGGAAGTTTTGCTAAAAATGAAATTTGCTTCAACACATTTTTGGATTGTACGGGCGATAAAGCTAAAAACAGATTTTCAACTGCTGCCGGAATTAGATCCTTTACAATAGCTTTCCACACAGTAGGTTTTTGCTCCACATTCAACATGATTTTCTGGAAACGCGTTGCATTAAGCTTGGACAGATTGATCACCAATTCGTTAAACTCATTTTTTTGTGCATTGGTACTTCTGGCGGAAGCCTCATTAAAATATGTCACCACTTTAGCCCAATAATTTTCTTGTTGTTTTTCAGTTTTGATACGTGAAAAAGCGGTATTTGTAACTTCGTCCGTTAATAATTTTAAAATTGCGATAAAACTATTGTCTACCTGAGAATATTCACTCGCACGTACGATGGCATCTTCAATCAATTCAATCATTGCATCATAGGAAATATTGAAATGATTTGCCATTTGTAGTACGGTACTTTTTACAAAAGCAATGCGATTAAAAATAGTGCCACGTTCTGTAAACAGGTAATTTAAAATCCACAACCAAATGTTTTTCTTAAGATCGTTGGTACTGGTTTTTACAATGGTTTCCTTCTCCTGAACTTTTACAAACTCTTCTGAAAAATGGAAGATTTGTTGGTGGTTATTCGGTTCCAATCCTGTAATGATTTTTTTGATCACTGTTTCAGGAAATTGCCACGCAATGCGTTTACGAACATTTTCAAAGACTCCTATTTCCTGAATCATTTGTATGACATCCAAACGATTGCTGCCCAACTGCAAATGCATGATTTGAATTGCGGTTCCGTAGGTTTCTTGATAATTCCACGGAAGTATTCCTTGCAATAGGAAATCGCGCAACACATTAATTTGCGCTACATCTTCATGAATAATTTCCAGCGTTGTATCGCCATTTTTTGGATAGAGAATTAACTCATATAGCGCATTTCGCAACGCTTCTTCCAAGCGTAACGGCAATTCGCTCAATAGATTTTCATAGGTAATTGCACCTAAATCCACCGCCAGTTTTTTAATCTTTAAGGTTTGTCCTTTTGGGCAAATACTATCAAACACACTGTTCATAATGCGTTTCATTTTGTACGCACTCCACGAACTGATATCCGTCTGCAACTGATGCGCCAAACTCTTGGAATCAAAAGCGGTATTCCATTGGCAACGCGTGACGATATGTGCTCCTTGACTATGCATTTTGTGGTGCTGAATTTTGAGAAATTTGTAGTAACTCGGTTAGTAAATCATTTGTTGCTTTTGTAGCATTGGTTTCTTGTGTTTGTGTGTCTTGATGTGCATTGTGAATGTTGGCATTATACCAAGTCACGTATTTTGGAATTAAGGTTGTTAGTTGCGTATCACTTGCGTACAGTGGTTTTGCGGAAATTTGAATTGGCAATTGACTGTCCAAAAAGTAGGAGAGACGATGCTGCCAATCGGACGAAAGCAATTCCAAAATATAATCAGGGAAAATCCACAATATGGTACTGTCCAAAAATGAATCGTTGATGTACATAGTATGTTGATTGTTCCAACTTACGGAAGCAATCCATTCATAGTTGGTATTTTCTATAGGAATGAATGTCGCATCTGAACAAGCACTGCTTTCTATTTTTTCTAATGTATATGTCGAATTGATATTGGTCAAAAATGTAGCAATATCATCTGTGGAACTCATCGTGTTTAAAGCTGCTGAAAGTTTCATGAAATCTGCATAATTTAATGCCGTTTCCATAAGGTAATAGGTGTTGGATAATGTATTTTCTTTGATGTATAGTAGAAACTGTCCTGATTGTAATAATAAATTCGTTTCAATAGGAATTAAGCCCTTTCGTTCGGTGATCAGCCAAATAATCAAAGCACTTTTTTGATACAGCGTTTTTAGTTTTGACTTGTTTGTGCTGCCAACTTCCATATCCAAGACTTCTTGCACAAAGTTGATGTAAAATGGTCGTAACGTGAGCAACATAGCCAATTTCATAGACAGTGTATCGTAGTCCAAACAATCTTGTTTGGTAATGGCTTCTTCCTCGTTGATACGATCAGTATCAAACACACCTTGATGCTTGTATGTTTTTATAAATATTTTTTGTAATTCTAGCTTCGCGCGATATTCCGCTGTTGCTTTTATAATTTTCTGTGAGGTTTGTCCCAACACATTGGCAAGCGAGATGCGCAAGTCAGATAAACTATCTCCTGTGTTGGTTGTAGATAGTTTTTGGAGTAATTTTTCTGTAATAGTCAATACAAAATCACTCAACTTTTTAGCGCCGATATTGTTGTATGCTTTGGTGCGATTGTACGATAGCAATTGTAAATTCTGCAAGTACACACTTTTTAAAATCACACGATCTTTTACCAAATCCCCTGAATACACCGTTCCGTGAACAAGTGTATCAATCACCAAAGGCGATTCGCCATGACGCGCCAATAGATGATCTAGCAAATCATTTCTGCGTTGTAAATTGACAGTGTCATCTTCCGTATATATGAGCAAACCATACATATACGAGTTGTACGGATCGCCTTGATATTCTAGCCAATTATTTTGATTGAGGGTCGCTTCATCTTCCGACATCGGGCCAAATTTAAAAATGTCATTATTGCGCAATAACGGTTCTACATTGGGCACACTTTCGTATAAAGATTGGTAAAAATAGGTTGGTGAAAATACTTTAAACGGCACTGGATATTTTGGATTTGCCTTTTCTTCAGCTGTTTTCACACTGTTGTAATGCTCTAAATCTGAAGGTGTTCCTGTGATGGCATTTTTAAACGAGAAGAGTTTGTCAATATTTGCCAATTGTGCAAACTGATTACTCAATATTTGATCAAATAAACTTAAGTATCCTTTTAGCTGACGCGATTGCGCTACTTCATAGTCTGGCGTAGAATCGTTGGTAGCATTCAATCCGACCGCATAGGTTTCTGGGAAGGTATTTTGGATGGAATAATAACTCGTAATTTCTCTATACTTTCCAGTCGGAACTTTTGGTGCAATTTGTACAGAAGCCACTTCGTTAATCTGCGAAGTTGTTTGCTGCATGTTTGCCAATTCGTCCAATAATGTAGTGTTGAGCGATGTGTTTAATTCTTTGCCTTGTAGGCTGATGTGTAAACTGGTATTGCTTGCTGTTTTGAGAAATGATTTTGAAAAATCGAATGTTAAAATTTCGTCTTTTTGACAGGTTGCAGTATCAGTTGTTGCGCCAGTATTGTCAGTAAACGAAACATCTGAAATGGATTGCACACCATCAGTATCTCGGATGATTTTGGTGATTTCGAATGCGTGAATGGTGTCCTTTTTAGGTTGAATACTCTTTGTAGAAATCCAACCGTTTTGCAAAGACGGACCGTCAAAAATAGTATTTGTTTTTTCGCCTGATGCTTTCAACTTATTGTATCCTGTTTGCGTAACATTAGGAAAGACATAATCTGTAATTGACTGCATCATTTTTGGTAAAATCGTCGTTAAATCATAGCCAGATTTTAAAACTAAATTCCCGCTGATGGTATAGGTTTTGGCTACGAGTGCTTTTGGCATTAAGAAGAGTTCGCCCAAATTGCGACAGCTATTCAAGACTGAAAATGTTTCGTTCTCAGGTTCATCAATCACCGACGGATTGCTGTAATTTGGATTGAGTACTACATACACCTCGTACATGCCGTTTACAAAAGGGAATGCCAATGAAATAGGCGTAATCACAACATTTTTTACACTCGGTACGCTGTCAATTACAAATTTTACATAATCATCTACCGTGATAGGCGATGTCGTTAAAATATTTTGTGGTAAATAAAATTGATTGTCAACAATTAAGTCACCATTTTTATCGGTCAAAATATCTTTCATGGAAAAATTACCACAGTAGCCCAATTCGGTAAACGCATAGCACAATTGCTCCAAAATGGTTATGCCAGGATCACTCGGATTTAGGTTGGTCCATTCCTTGCTACTATGCGCTTGAATGTACGCAAGACCTTGCGCTTTGAGTGCTTGAAAATCAAGCTCCAAAGGCAATTGAGTATCTACTATGTAATTTTCCTGCGTCATTGATGATAGGTGATTAAACTATTTTTTGTGGTGTTATTCAGCGACGGAACATATACAATTCCATCTGTAGCTGCGACTTCTTGCGTACTTGCTTCATAGCTGATAGTTCCTGTGGAAAAATCTTTGGTGCCTACTTGAAACGAAATGCTGTTGACTTCCAAAATGCTTTTGTAGGTATTTATAAAAGCGACAATTTGCGCCGTGTTCAGTCCAGTGTCAATGGTTCGTTGTTCTTGTGCGCTGGTAATCCAAGGCGACATGAAAATATTGATACCATCATTTACTTCCTTAGCTGTTGCGGTAACATCCTCATCACTTTCTACTTGAATATCTGCGGTGATTTTTATGTATTTCAATTCAAAATTTTCTACAGAAATCGTTACAAAAGGTGAGATGCGTTTGTCAATATATTTTTGAATTTCCAATTCTTTACATTCGCTCAACAAAGGTTCAAACGCATTGGTTTCTGATGCATCTGACACACGTTTTACCAAATAGGTAAATCCTTTTTGCGTGGTTTTGTTGAATATTGTTTTTGAATAATATACTTCTAAAAATTCCAATCGAATCGTATTAAAGAAATCTTCCGTCGTTGTTAAGCGATCTTTGGTTTTGAGTCGTGTGCTAACACGCGCATTCATCTGTGCTTTTGTTTCTGCGGCCTTTCCGCCAAACGAAGCAAACGGTTGCGCTGTAGATGCAATTTCTGGAATGGCTGTTTGTGGACTCTTGATGACATCTGCCAAAATTTGTGGTTTTACTTTGGAGTAATCAAGATTGGAAACAATGCGTTGTAATTTGAATCCGTTGGTATTGAGATATGAAGTTTCTGGGAAACTATCTGGATTGTCTGCTGTGCCAATCGAAATCCAATAATTAGTACCCGAAATGGTATCGTGAACCGTTGTAATATCAGCTGGAATATAGATCGTAATGATGCCTGAACAGGTAAAACTATTCGTACCATCTGAAATTTCTGTTAGCGGTTTCCATCCGTCTGTACTTAAGTACGCATAATTAACTTCTTTAGTGGTCAATACTTTTTCAGTATACGTTCGCGCCAATTCAAAATAAAAACTCACACTCGCAGGTATAATCATATCTTGCATTTCCAGTAACAATTGTCCTTTAGAAGCAATTTTTGGAACCAATGGCAAGCCTGTTAACGGAATGATGTTTCCGTTACTATTTCTATCAGGTGAAACGCCAATCGTTGTGTTTTCCGTGATGATTTTTTCATCAAGTTCGGTATCATACACTTTAAAATTGGTAAAAGGTGTATTGTAAAAACATTGCAGCGGATAGCTTTGTGCATTTTCTGAAAAATCATAACTCACCGAAGCTGTATAGTTGCCTTCAAAAGCACTGACCATCGGTACAAACGGAATATTGGCTGGCGAAACTAAATTTTGTTTGTCGCTAGTTTTTTTTATTTTCTCCGCGATGATTTCAGCATTAAACAACGCAATAGCTTGTACCACTTTGGTATACAAATCAGCACCAAAACCATATGTTGGTTCTGTTAATTTCATGCGTAAAAATCCAGAAGTTGTGGTTTCTAATAACTGTAAATTGGCTTGTTGTAGCGAAGTATCGACTGTAGCAGCATCTAAATTGACGCTTGAAAAATCAAAATCTCTCGAAGATGGAATTGTGGTCGTACTTCCCGAGGTATCTTCAAAAAATAAATTACCATCACTGTCGCTCATTTCTTTCCAAACACCATTTTCAAGCAACTGAAAATCTACCGTAAACGAAGTGTTTGAAAATTGAAATGCAGTAGTATTTGTACTGCTAGGTTCTACATTCAATCCTGTGTTTTTGTCTCTGCTAAAAATGCCTGTAATTTTTTTAAAGATTGATTTTTTCTCTTGAATATGTGTAGAAAGTGCAGTATTCTCGGCATCTTTTATCTTTTGAGAAACTGTGGTTTTTGTCGTATTTATTTCATCCGTAATTTTAGTTTTCGAGTCATTAACCGTAGTACTATCAAATTTTTGAGCTTTTTTGAGATCACTTATCAGCGTTGTTTGTATGCTTTTGATCTTGGTGATCATATTGGTATCTTCTGTAGTAATCTCTTTCACTAACGAATCAGCGTCACTTCCTTTTCGCTTTAACTTTTTAAGGTGTTTTGTCAACATTTTATCCAAATCTTTCTGATTGGCTGTAATCAGTGTTTCGGTTTGACTTACACTTTTTTTGCGAAGTATTTTTTTGAATAATTTTTCTTGCGATTTGGAAACGTCTGAATGAAATGCATCTTCTGTATTTGTAATGCTTTTTATCGTAGCTTTAATTTCATCCACATACACCATTTCTCCGGAATAAGCACCGTTTAAATAGTTGTTGTATTCTTTATAATACGTAGCAAAATCAAAGTCAGGCGCAAACGGATTCCACGTCAAGGTAAAATCAATATCCTGAGCAGGTTTGCTGAATATTTCCGCATTTCCAACCATAAAATGCTGATTTACTTTGGGTGTGCCGCCTAACAATTGAAAAGGTTTTTTCGGATTGACTTGCCCAAAATCATTGTACAGCTGAAAATTTTGCAAACCATCTACAGCAACGTCAATTTTCATTGTATTTATTTGTGCAGGTGCTTCCAGTGCTTCAAAAGTTGGGAAAAGAATTTTAAACAACGGCCACTCACAGGTATATCCATCTGGATTTTTTGTAAATGCTGTGATTGCAGGATCTGTATCTTTTAATTGGATTGTGATCGTAACATTACGATCAATAGTCATAGGCAATTTGTAACTAGTTGTAGAAAAATCTAGTTTAATTTGCTTTCTAGGAATTTCAAACCATGCTTTTGCCGTGCTGAAATAAAACAAAGCTTTTTTCAGTAAAATAGAAGTAAAGGTAGCACTCGAAAGTGTCAACGTCAATGTAATGGTTCTGCTGCTAGCTTCGGTAAAGTAAAACATCGGTGAGCCAAAAGCAATTGCCATTGTATTTCCGGTGGTGTCTTGTGGCAATTGTGTGCCAAATGTTTTCCATGAAGTAATAGCGCCTGTTTGGTCTTTAGCCACTGCGTTTACAGGTGGCAATGTTTTTAGATATATGTTTGAATGATAGCTGTCTACCATGCTTTGCGATAAGGTATACGCATTGACAATTTTTGCTGGATTGAGCCATGTTTTATCAGTAGTTTCAAATAAAATAGGCTGCTTATTTGCATCTACTCCTGCAGAAAAAGCAATGTTTTTCTCTAAAAGGAAATCTGCTGTTTTTTTCCCCAATTCACTACTGGCAAACACAGAATCTGGTGTAACACTATTTGGCGCTTGTTTTAAAATATCTGAATAGTAAAAATGCAGATGTTTTTTTGATAAACCGTTGCATTGTTTTTGATAAATTTTTAGTAAACTCGTGAAGGTTCTCAGTAAGATTGTATCAGGAAAATTTCCACGAACTTCTTGCAAGGTTTTTAGCTCAGTATCTGCATAGGAAATGCATTTGCTGTAAAAGCCAAATACTTTTTTTCCTGTGGTATACAACGAAGCATACAATTCATCTTGAGTTAATGTTGAAATATCAAAGCATTGCTCATCGGAAGTTGTGTCTGAACTTCCATCACATGGATAAGTTGGCAATCCTAAAACAGTCCAATACGGCAACTCATTTTTGCGCACATCCCACACTTTCTTTTCGTAGTTTTCATATAAAAAGGTATCTACAGGATGAATGCCAGGAATGTTCACCGTGACCTCTTTTTTTTGTCCATATGAATACAATGCTTGACGCAAGTCCAATAACGACCATAAAATTAATCCGTAGGTATCTTGAATACTATTGATGATATAGGTTTTCAAATTGTATGTAGCAGTAGATTCATACATATAATTTGACCATTTTTCAATCGTCTGGAAAATGCTACTAATTTGATCAAACAGTTGATTGAACGCATTGGAAATATAGGTGTTCAGGTAACTTCCATTTTTAGCATTTTCTTTGGAATCTTTATCTTTTTTCTCCAACGTTTTTTTCAATTGCAGACAGCTATTGATAAATAATGAGTATGCTTTTTGAAACGATGTTTTGGCAATGGAAGCCACCAAAAAAACAGGATCTTTCAATAAGAACGGTGACCAATTTCCATTAATGTTATTTGTTCGATCGTAAAAATTAAACAACGTAGCAAAGTCAACCAACAAACGCAAATTGTCCGATTCCGTTCGGCTATCCACCAAAGTCGGACTCGGCACTAGTGCTTTTTCTAGTGAGCGCATCGCGGTATGTTGATCGAATTGACTCATTGTTTATCGTTGTAAATTGGTTCCTTCTTTTATGTAGAAAGGATACACATAATTATGTCTTGTATTGGTTTGATTGTATAAGTAATCAATAGCGACTTCTACCAAACCATTTTGCAAATCGGCAAAGGTGACATTTACTGCGAGCACTTTGATTCTAGGTTCGTTGTTTAAGAGTGCTGTTTTCACAGCTTCTCTAATTTCACCTTGCAATGTTGGACGCATTTCTTTGAAGAAAAAGGTCTGTAATCCCGAACCAAATTGTGGCGAGAATGGACGTTCTCCAAAAGTGGTTTGCATGATCAAATTGATCATATCATTGATATTGTTTTCATATTTCGTCAGTTGCAGTTGTTTGTTTTCCAATGAAAATGTCACAGGAAACGACCAACCCGAACCGAGAAACTCTTTTTGTATGTTTGTTGTTCTATCCACCGATCATTACTGTAAAATCTCCTAAGAGAATGGTTCCACCATGCGCCGTTGAATCGCCCATACGCGCTGCGGGCATTCCGCCAATTGTTACAGTTGCCGAACCTTCAATAATCGTATCTGGCGGTCCTACACAAACCAACATATCACCGACGACTGCGGCAGGCAATCCACCAATCAATACTGTAGGTATTCCAGGGCCTGTAATAGGTCCGCCTACATGCGGAATTGGCGATGGAACTGCGGGCGTTTCCATAGGACATTCGTGAAAATCGGTTAATCGTGCTGCTGCTGGCATGTTTTTGGTTTTTGGTTGTTTGTTTTTTAGTATTGAGCTGTTAGTATTGCGTATTGAGATTTTTTTGATTTTGTGTTTTTCGTTTCAGATTACTTCTCGATACATCATGAACTTTGTTTATGCTACTCGAAGTGATGTTAGATTTCATTAGGTCATTAGCACTTAACTAATCCCTAATGCCTAACATCTAATTCCTATTTCAAATCACTTTTACATTCTACGTTTAGAGTTTCGGATTACTTCTCGATAGATCCTGAATCATACTGAATCAAGTTCAGCACAAGAGTTTCAGGACACTCGAAGTGACGTTTAGATTTCAAAGAGGTCATTAGCACTTAACTAATCCCTAATGCCTAACATCTAATTCCTAAAACCCAACACCCAAAACCCAACACCTGACTAATTAATCATCACCATCGCACCTTTGATAGTGGTTTCCGTTCCTCCTTGGAGTGACGCTGTCATGCTTCCTTCAGCGGAATATTCCATATCAGCGGTTTCTTTGATGTTCATTCCTTTGATATTTACATCACCACCAGAAGCTTCAATTGTAACGCCTGTGTCTCCTTTGAGCGTTAAGTTTTGTGTTGCTTCAATGGTAATGTTAGTATCACTTTTAATGGTAATACCACTTGAAGACATGACAATGCTATTGTTGTTCTGATCTTTGATGGTAATTTCCTCATCCTCATCGCTAAAAATTGCTGTATTTTTATTAGGCGTTTCTAGCGTTAGTACTTTATTTTCATCATCAAATTGAATATTGATTCCCGATTTGGAGACAATTGCCTTGATAGAGTTTTCTTCGTTTGGATCTAACGTGTTGTACGGTTGGTTGCTAGATGCACTGTACATGCTTCCCAAAATGATAGGATATCGTGGATCTTCATTCAAAAAACCAACAACTACCTCATCGCCAACTTCAGGTAAAAAGAAAGCTCCTGCACCTGAAGTAGAGTAGAAGTTGGTCAATCGTGCCCACAAACCTTCACCATTCGGATCAAACAATGGAATATCTACCAAAATACGGTATTGACTGTCTGGATCTTCATACATCTGTTTTACGGTAGCATTGAACAATCCTTGTGCGCCTGGCAATAATCCAGAAGCAGGTGGCGCCATTACATCAGGTTCTTCTGTAAACCAAATTGGAGACAATCCGATGCCAACTTCCGTGGTCCAGTTTCCATGTCCGATCAAGTGATGCACATTCGAAATGATATGATCGCCATTAAAACGATCGCCCACACCAGCCAATGTGATGTATTTGCCTGGATCAACCAAGTTGCTTCCCTGAAATTTCACATCACCTTGAATTTTGGAATACGCACTCTTTATCAAGGCTGCTTTGGACCAATTGGTCAAATCACTTTCTTCTAAAGGTGCCGTGGTTTGCAAATCGTATTCAGACAATCCCACCACTTCTGAAAGTGTAGACGAGGATAAATTTCCAGGGCCCGAATAACTTACCGAAGCTTCTCCTGAGGTTGTGGCTTGTTGCGTATAATCCCAAGAAGTTGCAGTGGCTGAGTCTAATTGCGTTACCGCATCCAATGAAGCATTGAACTCTAACATATTGTTTCCATAGGCAATTTCTAACACAGAACTTGTGTCATTATCAGGAGGAAACACAGAGACTTTTCCGTTTAATGTGGTCACAATCATTCCATTGGTTTCTGCTCTTGCGAGTATATAATCCCAATCGGTGGTGTAGTATTGTACTTGCTCGTCCCATTGTGTATCTGTTGGGCTAACATCTGCCGACAATCCACTGTAATTTCCAATAATAGTGCTCATGACATCGCTATCAGTTTGTTTGGAATAGGTAACACTTTTGCGTCCTACAATCATTTTTACAGCTTCGTCACGACATTCTACGACCAAAACAGCGCCTTCAGCTCCGTGTATTTGAATACTTTGCTTAGTGATAATTCCCTCAAAAATAGTTTCGTTTTGAGAGTCATATCCAACCTGAATAGTAATAGAATTGCCAGGAACAAAGGTACTGGAAGAGCTCACCTCAAAGGTTTCGGTAGTAGGATCGCCGTCAATGATGACCACTTTTGCTACAGAAATGCGGTTGACACCTTTTTCTA